>CAMEZU010000151.1 GCA_945947925.1 uncultured Verrucomicrobiota bacterium | reverse complement strand
TGCCTCCTCCATTCAACAGTCATCACTCAACCCTCGTCGTTTGCTTGACATGGGCTGCGGCTGCGGCCTCGTCGGACTCCTCATCGCCAAGGCCGTGAAGGGTGTGCAGCTGGTCGGCGTCGACTCGCACAGCCGCGCGATCGAGGCGGCGAACCTCAATGCGCAGACGCTGGGGGTCGGGGCGGAGATGATCCTGGCGGACAGCGGCACGCCCGCGCGGATGGACGGGACGTTTGACGTCTTCGTCGGCAATCCTCCGTACTACTCCGACTACCGCATCGCGGACGTCTTTCTGGAGACGGCGAAGCGGGCGCTCAAGCCGGGCGGCGTCTGCTACACCGTCTGCAAGAACGCGGCGGGACTCGAACCCGTGCAGAAGCGCTACTTCCCCGAAGTCGAAATCATTCGGCGCCGCAGCTACGCGGTGCTCAAGTCCGTGAAGCAGGAGGCCTGACCGATGGTGATGTTCCAATCCAAGATCCGTCTCTGCGAGGTGTTCGGAATCCCGCTCTACCTCGACTTCTCGCTGATTATCCTCCTCCTCTTCTTCGTGACGGGCGGCGGGTCGTTCTTCGCCGGACTCGCCTGCGCCTTCCTCCTGCTCGTCTCGATTACGGCGCACGAGCTCGGCCATGCGCTGACGGCGCGGTCCTTCGGCTATCGGACGCGGGACATCACGCTCTCGCTCCTCGGCGGCTGCGCCTCGCTGATCGCGCTTCCGAAGAAGGCGTCGCAGGAATTCCTCACGGCCCTCGCGGGACCGGCGGTGAGCTTCGCGCTGTCCGCGCTCGGGGCGCTCGGCATTGCGCTCGTCGCGCAGGAGGGCGGCTTCCTGGATGCGTACGGACTGTCCGTCTCCGAGGCGCTCGGCTCCTTCGGCCTCCATGTCGCGCTTGGGGACGCCGTCTATGTGCGCCCTGAGGACGCGATGGTCGTGAGCCTCTGCTGCTATTTCTCGGTGATGAACCTGATGCTCGGCATCTTCAACCTGCTGCCCGGGTTCCCGATGGACGGCGGGCGCATTTTCCGCAGCGCGATGCGTCCGTTCCTGTCGCGCGTGAACGCCACCTACGTCGCGATGGTCGTCGGACGCGTGGTGGCGGTCTTCATCGGCCTGCGCGGCTTCTGGAACGTGACCCACGGCGCCAACTGGGGCTTCGTCACCATGATGATCGCCTGGATGATCTGGAAGGAAGGCTACCGCGAGTATCTCATGTCCAAGGTCGAGTCGGTCTGGGACATCAACAACTTTCGTGTCCACGTCTCCCCGCCGCCCTACGGCGGATCCGGGGACGAGTCGGACGTGGACCGCGGTTGGCCCAGAGCCTGAACCCTTTCAAAAGGAACCCCCAACAATGGATATCGTTGAAACGCTGAAGTCCGCGGGCATCATCCCCGTGATCGTGATTGATAAGGTCGAGCAGGCCGTTCCGCTCGCAAAGGCGCTTGTGAAGGGCGGTCTTCCCGTCCTCGAGGTGACGTTCCGCACGAAGGCGGCGCCCGAGGCGATCGCGGCGATCCGCCGCGAGGTCCCGGAGGCGATCGTCGGCGCCGGCACGCTCCTGACGCCCGAGATGGTCAAGGCGGCGAAGGATGTCGGCTGTGTGTTCGGCGTGGCGCCGGGCTTCGATCCCGTCGTGATGGCGGCCGCGAAGGAGGTCGGCCTCCCGTTCTGCCCCGGCATCGCCACGGCGAGCGAGCTCTCGCAGGCCCTCACGGCGGGGGCCCCGATGGTCAAGTTCTTCCCGGCGGAAGCTGCGGGCGGCGTCAAGATGATCAAGAACCTCCTCGGCGCGTTTCGCTTCACGGGCGTCAAGATCATGCCCACGGGCGGCGTCAACCTTCAGAACGTCGGCGACTACCTCGCCGTGCCTGAAATCGTCGCGTGCGGCGGCACGTGGATCGTCCCGAAGGACGCCCTCGCGTCCGGCGACTGGGCGGCGATCGAGACACTCGCCTCCGACGCCTCCGCGCTCGTGAAGCAGCTGCGCGGCTGAACGTCCATCACCCAAAAGGGTAGGATTGTGGTATAATAGTGAGACCGCTTTGTCCACAAGGAACTGATTATGGTACTGAAAGATGACTTTATGGTCTTTTCGGGAACGGCGAACCTGCCGCTCGCCGAGAAGGTCGCCAACTATCTCGGCCGCCCGCTCAACAAGATCGACATCCAGCATTTCCCGGACGGCGAGACCTTCTGCCAGGTGCAGGAGGGCGTGCGCGGAAAGGACGTGTTCGTGATCCAGTCGGGCTCCCCGTCGCCGAACGACGCCTACATGGAGCTCTTCATCATGATGGACGCCCTCCGTCGCGGCAGCGCGGGCCGCATCACGGTCGTGCTGCCGTACTACGGCTATGCCCGCCAGGACCGCAAGGACAAGCCGCGGGTGCCGATCACGGCGCGTCTCGTTGCGAACCTGATCACCGCGGCGGGCGCCGACCGCGTCCTGACGCTCGACCTGCACGCCAATCAGATCCAGGGGTTCTTCAACATTCCGCTCGACCAGCTCAAGGCCGAACCGGTCATCCTCAAGTACATCCGCGACCAGCACTGGGCCAACCCGATCGTCGTCGCGCCCGATACGGGCGGGGCGAAGACGGCCTACGGCTACAGCCGCAAGCTCGGTTGCGGTCTTGCCATCGTCGCCAAGCAGCGTACGAGCGGCGAGACCGTCGACGCGTTCAGCGTCGTCGGCGACGTGAAGGGCCATGACGTCATCATGATCGACGACATGACCGCAACGGGCGGCACGCTCAGCGCGGCCGCGAAGATGTGCCGTGAGAACGGGGCGAACTCGGTGCACGCGTTCGTCTCCCACTTCCCGCTGACGGCGAAGGGCCAGGAGCGCCTCATGACCGAGGGTCAGCTCGACGAGCTCGTGGTGACGGACTCGATTCCGCTTCGCGAAGGGTTCGATCCGTCCAAGCTGCCGTTCAAGCTCACCCAGCTCTCGGTGGCGCCGCTCATCGGCGAGGCCATCAAGCGCATCCACAACGACGTGAGCGTGAACGACCTGTTCAACCACGAATGAAGATCATCGTCGGTCTAGGCAATCCGGGTGTGCAGTATGCGAATACGCCGCACTCGGTTGGCTTTGAGGCGGTCGAGGCGATCGCCGCGTCGATCGGCGCCGCGTGGGAACTGAAGAAGTCCTACAACGCGCTGCTCGCCCGCGGCACTTTCGCGGGACAGTCCGTCCTCCTCGTGAAGCCCCAGACCTACATGAACCTCTCGGGCGAGTCCGTCGCGCCGCTCGTGAAGTACTCGAACGCCAAGCCGTCCGACCTCCTCGTGATCCAAGACGACATCGACCTCCCGGTCGGCAGGATCCGCGTGCGGAAGAACGGGTCCTGTGGCGGACACAATGGCATCCGCAACATCATTGAGCGGCTCGGCACCTCCGCGTTCGTCCGCCTCAAGCTCGGCGTCGGCAAGGACAAGTCGAATGTCGTCGCGCACGTGCTCGGCAAGTTCGACCCCGCGAGCCGCGCTGTCATGGACCAGGTGGTTGCCGCCTCAGTCGATGCTGCGGCCGCCATTCTCCAAAACGGCCCCGACAAGGCCATGAACGTCTACAACGGGTGGTCTCCGACACCCTGAACGCGGAACGAGAGCGCTCCGCCCGAACGAAAGGTCTTAGCATGAGCGATCTCTCCTCCACGCCCGTTGCCAACCGTACGCGCATCTCGTTCTTCGGATGCCGCAACGCGGGCAAGTCCACCCTGATCAACGCGCTGACAGGACAGTCCGTCGCCATCGTCTCGGACGTGCCCGGAACGACGACGGACCCCGTTTCCAAGACGATGGAAATCCTGCCGCTCGGACCTTGTCTCGTGACGGACACGGCCGGACTCGACGACGAAGGGGAGCTCGGCGTCCAGCGCGTGAAGAGGTCCCTCGCCGTCCTCGACCTCACCGACATCGCCGTCGTCGTCGCCCCCTGCGGCGTGCCGCTCGGGCCCGTTGAGTCCTCCGTCCTCGCACGCTGCAAGGCCCTCGGCATCGTCGCGCTCGTCGTCCGCAGCAAGCGCGACCTCGCCCCGGAGGCGACGGTCGGACCCGACGAGCTCGTCGTCTCCGCCGAAACGGGAGAGGGCGTCGATGAGCTGCGCCGGCGACTCGCGGCGTCCGTTCCGCAGGAGAAACCCGGTCCGCTTGTCGCGGACCTCGTCACGCGCGGCGACATCGTCATCTGCGTCTGTCCCGTCGACGCCGCAGCCCCGAAGGGACGCCTCATCCTGCCGCAACAGCAGGTCGTCCGCGAACTTCTCGAGTGCGGCTGTACCGCAGCCGTCTGCCAGCCGGCGGAGATTCCAGGCCTTCTCACCCGCCTCGGCAAAGAGAACGTCCGCTTCGTGATCACCGACTCGCAGGCCTTCGCCGCCGTCAACGCCGCCGTTCCGAAGGACGTCCCGCTCACCTCGTTCTCCATCGTCTTCGCCCGGCAGAAGGGCGACCTCAGGACGCTCTGTGCAGGCGCCCAGGCCATCCGCACGCTCAAGGACGGCGATACGGTCCTCATCTCCGAAGGCTGCACCCACCACCGCCAGTGCGGCGACATCGGCACCCAGAAGCTCCCCGCCTGGCTCTTGAAATTCACAGGCCGGAAGCTGAACTTCCGCTTCTCCTCCGGCGGATCCTTCCCGGTGGAGGAATCGCCGCGCCCCAGTCTCGTCATCCACTGCGGCGGCTGCATGCTCACGCGCCGCGCCGTGTGCGCGCGCCTCTCGCACTGCGAAGCCGCAGGCATCCCCGTCGTCAATTATGGCGTCGCCATCGGCCTGATGCACGGCATCGTCGCCCATCCGGAGACCTGTATGGTGGAACGGTGAGTGCAAAAACGCGGCGATTTCGTCGCGTTTCATCGCATATAAAACTTTTTTTAATTTTTTTCATTTTCCCCCTTGCGCACCAGAGGGCTAAAGTGATATACTATGCACCCGTTGCGACTGATACGGCGGAACGCAAGTGAAACC
>CAMEZU010000150.1 GCA_945947925.1 uncultured Verrucomicrobiota bacterium | reverse complement strand
TCATCGACGCCGTCTCGAGCTGGTGGTGCGTCGCGCACGGACACAACCACCCGGCCATCGTCGAGGCGATCCGCAGCCAGTCCGACCGCCTCTGCCACGTCATGTTCGGCGGCTTCACCCACGACCCCGCCGTGCAGCTCGCCGAACGCCTCGCGTCCGTCGCGCCGGCGGGACTCAACCGCGTCTTCTTCGCGGACTCCGGCTCCATCTCCGTCGAGGTCGCCGCCAAGATGGCGATCCAGTACCAGGTCGCCCTCGGCCGGCCCGAACGCAACCGCCTCGTCGCCCTCAAGGGCGCGTACCACGGCGACACCTCGCTCTGCATGGCGCTCTCGGATCCGGACGGCATGCACACGCTCTTCCGAGGCATTATGACGCCGCACTTCTTCGCCGAGAAGCCCGTCTGCCGCTACGGCACCGCCTGGCAGCCCGCCGACACCGCGTCTCTCGCGCAGCTCCTCGAGGAGCACGAAGGCGAGATCGCCGCCGTCATCTGCGAGCCCGTCTTCCAGGCCGCGAACGCGATGAACTTCTACCATCCCGACTACCTCAAGGCGATGCGCGAGCTCTGCGACCGCCACGGCGTCCTCCTCATCTTCGACGAGATCGCCGCCGGCTTCTACCGCACGGGTCCGCGCTGGGCCCACGAACGCGCCGGCATCGCGCCGGACATCATGACGGTCGGCAAGGCGCTCACGGGGGGACACATGACCCTCGCCGCGACCCTGGCGTCGGACAAGGTCGCCGAGACGATCTCGAACGGACGCCCCTCCGCGTTCATGCACGGCCCGACCTACATGGCCAATCCTCTCGCCTGTGCGGCGGCTTGCGCGTCCCTCGATCTCTTCGCGGCCTCGGACTACACGGCCAACGTCGCGCGCATCGAGCACGCGTTCAAATCGGGACTCGAACCCCTCGTCGCCCTGCCGAACGTGAAGGACGTCCGCGTCCTCGGCGCCGCCGCAGTCATCGAGGTGGAACGCCTCCCGGCACGCAAGGACATCGAGCGCGTCATCGACAAGCACGGCGTCTGGCTCAGGCCCTTCGCCAACTACATCTACGCCATGCCGCCCCTCGTCAGCGACGCGGACACCATCGCCCAAATCACCATCGCCCTCGCCGACCTCGCCCTCTCCAAACCAGGCCCCGCCCCAACCGACGGCGACTTCCACGAATAAGCCCGGACAGAGGAAGGGAAGGTTGAGGAGGTTAGGTCTACCTCCGAATCAGCGGATGACGATCTGCAGCCCGCCTCCGGACACCTCGACGGATCCCGTTGCGTTCTCGCCGTTCTCGTCCGCGGACGAGTCGATGACCGCCAGGCCGAGCGTCGTCAGCTGCGCCGCCGTGTAGGTTCCCGGCTTCACCTTGATCGCCGCGCCCTCGCTGCTGACACCCGTCAGCTTGGCGACCTTCAGCTTGTGGCCTTCCAGGTCAAGCGCTGCCGTCGTCTCGGTGAGCTCGGCACTCGCCGCCTGGAGATCCGCGTTCACCGCCGCGCGGCCGCAGTAGCCGAGGCTGTACTTGGCGCGCTTGTAGCTGACGATTTCATCGCCGCCATAGCCAAGCGAAGCCATTTCCGTCGTATTCGGATTCTTCGCATTGCCGTAGCCATCGGCGTTGAGGTTGGCGATGCGGATCGTGCCGCGCCCTTCCCCTTCCGCCGCCGTCTGCAGATAGACCGTGCCGGCTGAACCCGATCCGCCAGGATTGCTGTCCGTCGAATAGCGCCCGGACGCCACGACCTGTCCCTCGAACGCATCAAAGGTCGCATCCTTACCCGTCAGGCGAATCGCAATGCGTCCGCCACCGCCGCAGGCATTACCCGCATTGCGCGCACCATTCGCGCTGATCGTTCCCGAACCCGCGAGCGCACCGGCCGTCACCTTGATGGAGCCGCCCGGACCCGCACTTCTGTTGTGCGTCGCCGCGCCCGAGTACGTCGCATCCGCCGTAATGGACCCGTTCACCGTCAGCGTTCCCGTCACCGCAAGATTGAGAACGCTCGCCGTCTGCCCCGCATCCTGTCCGTTCGTAAACGGAACCGTACAGCCGGGGAGGCTCGGATTGAAGATGCTGTCATAACCCTGATAGTGCAGCTTCAGAGTCTTCCCGAAAGCCGCCGTACGACCGCCGTGCGAGAGATAGCCCGTCAGCCCCTTCTCCTCGTTGTTCTTGTTCTTCCGGAAGCCCGTGTTGTCGGCGATGATCCGTCCCGTGGTGTCAACGGACAGATTGCCGTCAACGGTGACGTGACACGCCGGGAACTCCGGCAGCGTCGCGCCCTCTTCCATGATGCAGCCATAGCCCGGCACGCCGATCCTCGCGCCACCGGTCAGCGTCACGTTGGCGCGGAGCGTGACCGCCTTCTGGGCGTACAGCATCCAGTTGCCGGACATCGTCTGGTTCGCCTTCGTTCCAAGGGCGAGAACCCCGCCTTCCATCATCAGTCCGCACAGATCGGCAGATGCCGACGTCGAGGAGATGCTGTCGAGTCCGTTCGGCAGCGTGAGCGTCGTCTTCTCCGGAACGACGAGCCGCCCGCCATGCCCGAATTCGATCGCATCAAACGTCCAGTCACCCTCCGTTCCAACCGGGGTCACGCGGGCGCGGTAATCCCAGTTGAGCGTCAGATCCGACTTGCCCGCGACGACAAGGACGCCGTTCGGATGCGCGGGGTCGATGAAGACGACCGTACCTGCGCCACCGTACTTCGTCGCATGGCGGCCCTGCGCATTCTTCCATTCCGTCGCAGCCGTGATCTGCGTAAAGGACGAGCGGTCGACCGGCGTCTCGGTCACGAGGGCGATGCGGCCACCCGTGCCCTTGTAATTGCCCTCGCCCGTCGCCGTTCCATAGGCCGAGATCGTTCCCGTGCCGGTCACGCTCTTCGCCTTTAGGTAGACGGATCCCGCCGCACCGGCTCCGTAACCGGAATTGCCCGAGTCTGCGGAGAGAAGGCCGTTCACAACCGCCGTATCGTTGACCGTGATGTAGATCGCACCACCGCCCTTTCCATTGTAGTAGTTGTTGGCCGAACGCAGCGGCAGGCCAATATGAATCGGCTCCTTGGGATCGCCATAGGCCGGTGTCCCCGCTGCGGACATGACGCCGCCATGCGACGTCGTCGTGAGGCGCGCCTCGTCATGGCTCGCGTAATAGCCCATCTTCTGCACGTCGATCTTGCCGTTCGCGCCAATCGTGAGCGAACCGCAGTCAAGACGCAGACGGTACTCCTCGTTCGCCTTGAGGTCGCCGACCCAGTCCCAGGTATCGTCCTTCTTGTCACCCATCGTGCGCGACTGCGGATGCGTCCAGGTTCCGCAGTGGATGACGCACGCGCCGCTCACAGTGAAGACCGTGAAGTCGCCCTTCCCGGGGAAGACTGTCTTGATCGTCACCGTGCCCTCGTAGACCGTCTCGCCCAGGGCGAAGTCCTGCTTCCACTCAGCCACCGTCGTCGGGAGTCCGTTCACCCCCGCGTCCCAGACCATCGACGCCTGCGAGTAGCGTCCGTCGACCAGGATCCTGTCCGTCGCCTGCGGCACACGGCCGAGGGACCAGTTGTCCGCCACGCTCGCGTTGCCGTCTGCGGACGCGATCCAGGTATTGTACCCATCCGGCGTCGTCAGACGCTTCACGGGAAGCGCCACCGTCTTCGCCTTGTCATCGAGGGAATAGAGTCCGCTCGCCAGCGTCACGTCCACGATGTGGTCCCCGTCCTGCGCGCGCAGCGGATAGATCTCGATCGCCGCGGAGGTCTGTCCGTCCGGAATCGTCACCGTCCCCGACGGCGCGATGTAGTGCGTTCCCGCGACGGCCGTGCCGCCGAGCGTGTAGTTGACGACGAGATCGCCGAAGGCATCCTTGCGCGAGACGATGACCGTACCCGGCTTCGTCAGCGAGGACTCGTCGGCAGGAACGCCGAGAGCTACGGCAAGCGTGCCGTTGTAAATGACGTCCGTCGCCTTCGCCTTCGTTTCGGTGCCCTTTGCGTTCACGCCCTTGACGCACAGGGTGTAGCTCGTGTCGTCGGCAAGTCCCGCGAGCGTCGCCGAATAGCTCTTGCCGACCTCGACCGAATCCGACATCGCCACCACGACGGGATCGCCGGCTGCAGGCTGGCACTCGACCGTCAGCACGCCATCCCCCGAATTCTCGGCCGTCGCCACGGACACGACGAAGGACGCGCCGCTCTTCACAACCGTCGGCACGGTCGCGAACTTGACGGCGGAGGAATCGACGTGCGTGACCTCGCCGGCGGCAAGGGCCATCGTGCCGGACTGGAGCGCGTATTCGTCCGCAATCCACTCCGCAGACACCGCCCCGTTACGGAGGCGCACCTCATCCTGCGCCGCCTTGATCGTGCCGTGGTTCGTCGTGGTCGGGAAGCCGCCGATGGCGAAATCGTTGTCGCCGTTCGCAGCCACTCCGGGCTTGACGTCCTTCGCGCTGTCGACGAGCGTGCCGTTGATATAGAGCGCGACCGTCTCCGACGTGTAGACGACATCGTACTTCTGCCAGACGTTCGCAGTCCACTTGTCCTTCGTCGTGACGACGGCGCGGTTGCTGTTGTCATCGGCGGTGCCGTTCGAATAGATGCCGACGGAATCCGCATTGCCGTTGCTGCCACGGAACTGAAGTCCCCACGACGGATAGCTGTCTGCGGTCTTGCGGGAGAAGAGGTAGCCCCAGTTGAGCGACAGCGTCAGCGGCTTCACCCAGCCCGACACCGTGAAGGACGGAACAAGCGCGTTGAGGGCGTCATTCTTCGGAACGACCACGAGGCCGCCGTTTTTCGCATCGAGGTTGAGGGATCGCGCGTTGCCAAAGACGCCGTCCGTCACCGTGGAGCTCGCATGCGAAGTGCCGTTCGAATCCTTGTCCGAGGCATCGGAAATGGCCGTCTTGCCGGCAGTCGCTTCATTGAGATGCCAGACGCCGGCGTAAGAGGACCACATGCCCTTGACCGGTTGCACCAAC
>CAMEZU010000149.1 GCA_945947925.1 uncultured Verrucomicrobiota bacterium | reverse complement strand
CGACAGGAACCTCGAGTGCAAGTGGGGCCACTGCCTGCCGCCGGGGGACGATCAGAAGTTTAAGTGGTCATGTCATCATCACGGGTTGAAAGGAGATGTGAAATGAAACGCGTTGTGTTGGCGGCACTTGTGCTGGTGCTGCCGCTGGTTGGAGTTGGTGCTGTCAGGACGGCGAAGGTGCCGTTGTGCGGGCGGTTGTCGTCCGTGCAGGCGGACGCCGAGCTGAAGGCGGAGATGGCGCGGTACGGGCTGAAGGCCTATTCGTATACCGACGGAACGAATACGCTCAAGGCCTTGCATTACGCGCCGAAGCCGAAGGGGACGCGCGTCTTCCCGATGGTCATTTACATTCCGGGGAGCGGTGAGCGGGGCGACCTGATCAAGCAGTTCCGCCAGCGCACGGTCTTCGACCGGGTGACCGCCGAAGCGTTCCAGAAAGAGCATCCTTGCCACCTCCTGGCCCTTGCGCCGCCCGAGACGGTCGGAACGTTGAGCGGGGGCGCGCCGGGTCGTCCGAATGTCATACAGAGGCTGATGCACGACTTCGTCCTTGCGGTCGCCTCCTCGTCCAAGGCCGGCGTTGACCGTCGTCGGCTGTATCTGACGGGGCTTTCCTACGGAGCGGCGGGCGCCTATGCCCTGGGACTGAACTATCCGGGCGAGTATGCCGCGGTGGTTCCGATTTCAACGGTGCCGCCCCGGCTCGAGTGTTTTGACGAACGGCATCCCGGGAACTGGTGGCATTTTCACAACGAAGGAGACTATCGTCGGTTCGGCATTTCAACGGAGCGGTTGAAGCTGTTCCAGGACAAGGCGATCGCTGCGGGCGGGGATTTCCGTGTCGGAGGGTTTCATGCCGAGGGACATGACGCGTGGACGCGGGCCTGGGGCGAGGCGGGTGTCTGGGAGTGGATGTTCTCGAAGAGCCTGGGGACGCGCATACGCGGGCGTCCGGACCTCGTTCGGACTGCGGCGAAACGGCCAAACGTCGCGAACCTGTCCCTCGCCCGTTGCTCGGCCAGCGTGGCCGGGAGGGACGTCGGAAGCGGGCCTGAGAGCGTGCTGGACGGGCTCGACAGTACCGCGTATACGCCCGCGCACGCCTTTACGAAGGAGGACTGGTGGATGGTTCAGTTCGACAGGCCCGTGTCGGGCAAGTTTGAGATTCTGAGCGGCGACAAGAAGGGCCAGGGCCGACTGCGGCGCGCAATGGTCGAGGTGTCGACAAACGGGAAGACATGGGTCCGAGCCGGAACCTTCTCGCAAAAGGACGGTTCCTGCACATTCGTGCGCGGTTCGACCTTCACCTACCTGCGGGTGCGGACGTTGGACGCCGACGGACAGGAATTCGCCCTGCGCAAGCTGACGCACCTGGCCGCGCGCTGATATGAAGGACGTGGTGAAGGGTGCGGTCGTCGTCATCGGACTGTTGCTCGCGGCCTGGTGCGCGTGGGCGGCGGTGACGCACGGCCTCAAGTGGCGCAAGGCGGGATACGAGGCCTGCTATGTGGCTTCCTGGCGGGATGCTGCAGGTCATGCGAGGGGCGGGGACGTCGGGGTTCTCTGTTCGGACGCGCAGCACCTTTCGCCAGTCGACAGAAGCCGTCTGATCTCCGTCAACTGGGAGCTCGGGACGCGTCCCGCGCGGCCCGTCGCGACGGAAGAAATCTCGGGCGCCCCGGCGGCACTGGTCGTGTCGAAGTCTCCTGGGGAGAAAGTCGAGCGCGAACTGGACGCGGCTGGCTACGAGAGGGTGTTCTGTAACGAAATGGCGGCGCTCTGGTGCCGGTCCGCGACGGCGGTCCGCACCGGGACTCCCTCGGGCGAGGCTTGCCCGTGGGGTGCGCTCGTCGGCGCGGCGGGTGTTGCTGCCCTGATGGCCTTCGGCTTGCTTGCCGCCTCGTCGTGCCGCCTTCGTCTTGACTGGCGTCTGCTGCTGGCGGTGTCCGTCTTCGCCGTTTTGACGTCGTCCGTCCTGTCTCATCGCCTGCTTGCGCCGAACGGGCTGGGCGTGTACGCGGGCAAGGCGAGGCTGTTCCTTGAGGCTGGTGGAATTCCAGCGGGATTCTGGAGCGATCCGGCTTACGCTCCTTATCAGCCGTCCTATCCGCCGGGACTGACGGCGTTGGCGTGGCTTGCGTTTGCGCTGGGCGGCGGATGGTCGGACGTGTTCGTCCAGTTGCTCTCACCTGCGGCGATGGCGGTGCTGTTTTGCCTGCTGACGAAGAATACGCGCTCCTGGCTGCAGACGGTGGCGGCGTTAGCCGTCGTGCTCTGTCCGGTTGCGCAGACGATGACGGCCGGGCTCTACGCGGAACCGTTTGCCGCCGCGTGTCTGGCAGCAGGCCTTCGGCGTGCGGAAGTCCGGGACGGGACGCGTGCCTGGCTGCTCGTCGGGTGCGCGGGGCTGTTTCGGCACGAAGGCCTTCTTGTCGCAGGCTTGACGGCGATCTTCCTGTCGGGGCGCGCGCGTCGCTGGCGCGCGACAGCGGCTGCCGTGATGCCGGGACTTGTCTGGGAGCTTGCGATGCACGCGGTCGGCGCAGGACCCTATGACTTCGATTGGATGGGCGGACCCTCCTGTGCACGGATGGTCGAGGCTGGACTGATGGCTCTCGCCCTGGCGGGAACGTCCGCCTGCCGAATCGGATGCGTTGTGATCTGGCCTGTCCTTGCTGCGGCAGATTCGTTTCGGAACGGAGGACGCGTCGCGAACGGACTGCCGATTCTGTCCGCCGTGCTCGCCGTCCTGACGGGGGTCGTCCTGCTCTCCTGCAGCGTGTCGGGGAGCTATTCGACAATTGTGTTTGCCAATATTCCCCGGTTCGCGTGGCTCGCCTTCATACCGGCACTCGTCAGGTGCGGTGTGCATCCGAAGGGAGCGACGTGATATAAGGACGGTGGATTAGCCGAGAAGGGCGTTGAGGTCTTCGGCCGTGAGCTTCTCCATTACAGCGGCGTCGGTCGTGTTGACCGTGGCGGCGATGACGGCCTGCTTCTTGCGTTGGAGGGCCAGGACCTTCTCCTCGATCGAGCCGGAGGCGATCATCTTCATCACGTAGACCGTCTTCTTCTGGCCGATGCGGTGCGCGCGGTCCGTCGCCTGGTCCTCGACCGCGGGGTTCCACCACGGGTCGTAGTGAATGACCATGTCCGCGCCGGTGAGGTTGAGTCCCGTGCCGCCCGCCATGAGCGAGATGAGGAAGACGGGGATCTTCGGGTCGCGGTTGAAGCGGTTGCATTCGCCGAGGCGGTCCTTGGTGGCGCCGTCCAGGTAGCAGAAGGGGATGCCCTCCTCCTGGAGTTCGGCGGCGATGATCTGTAGCATCTTCACGAACTGCGAGAAGACGAGGATCTTGTGTCCGCCCGCAATCGCGGACTGCAGCTGCTCCATGAACGCGGGGAGCTTGCCGAGCGAGGCGACCTGGCGGAGCTTCATCAGCATCGCGAGGAGCTCGAACTTCGACTTCTGGAATCCCTTCTCCTTCACGAGGTCCTTCGCCTGGCGGCGCGTCTTCGCGAGCGCCTCGTTGTATTCGCGCTGCGAGTCGTCGTCCATCGGACAGTACGACACCTTGATGATCTTGTCCGGGAGGTCCTTCGCGACCGTCTTCTTGACGCGGCGCAGGATGAAGGGCTGGAGCTTGCGCTTGAGCCGCGCGAGCGTGTCCTCGGCGACCGCTCCCCCGTCGGCGATCGGCAGCTCGTAGCCCGCGCGGAAGGTCTCGTAGTCCCCGAGGTAGTCCGGCATCAGGAAGTCGAAGATGGACCACACGTCGGCGACCGAGTTCTCGACGGGCGTGCCGGTGAGGGCGAGCTTCTGCCGCGCCTGGAGGAGTTTCACCGCCTTGGCGTTCTTCGTGTCGCGGTTCTTGATGTGCTGCGCCTCGTCCAGGACGACGGCGGAGAAGTCGCGCCCGAGATACGCGTCCTCGAAGTCGCGCTGCAGGAGCGCGTACGACGTGACCACGATGTCCGCCCGGTCGATCTCCGGGAAGGAGCGCGCGCGGTCCGGTCCCGAGATGACGAGCACCTTCTGCCACGGCGTGAACTTCTGCGCCTCGGCCTCCCAGTTGCGGACGAGCGACGTGGGGCAGACGATGAGGGCGGGGAGCGACGATCCGGACGCCGCGCGGGGCAGGCTGAGCCAGGTGAGGGTCTGGAGGGTCTTACCGAGGCCCATCTCGTCGGCGAGGAGTCCGCAGAGCGCGGCGTTCTCCAGAAAGCGCATCCAGTAGACGCCTTGCTTCTGGTAGGGACGGAGGACCGCCTCGAGCCTGCCGAGCGCGACGGGCTCGAACTTCGCGTCCGCATCGCCCGTCTGCACCTCGGCGTTCTTCCGCCATTCCTCGGCGTCGATGTCGTCGAGGTCGAGGACGTCGCCCAGCGATTCGAGCGAGCTGCGGACGTACGGCGCGTGGACGGCCTTCACGCGGAACCAGCCCGCGGGCGCGCCGTTCTGGGTCGTCGCGCAGTCCTTGAAGACGTCGTGCATCGTCTCGATCGCCTTGTTGTCCAGCAGGACCACGGCGCCGTCCTTCAGGATGTAGCCGTCGCCGCGGTTCAGCGCGGCCTGGATCTCGACGGGCGAGACGTCCGTTCCCATCGCGTCGAAGGAGTACTTGACGTCGAAGGTGCCGTGGGGTCCGTCCTTCACTTTCACGGTCGGGATGACGGACGGCATCTTGTCCGTCAGGTCGGACAGCTTCGGCGAGAGGTCGACCCTCCAGCCGCGCCGCCGGAGGTCGGGGAGTCCCGCGCCGAGGAAGTTCAGCACCTTCTGCGGATCGGTGACGTAGAGCTTGAAGTCGCCCTTGCGGTAGCCCTGCTCGAAGCCCCAGGACGACTCGAGCAGCTTCAGCGCCTCGCGCTCGGCGTCCATCGACCGCGTGCGCCGGACGAGCGGATCGTTCGGATCGGGAAGGCTGACGAGCGACTCGGCCTGCAGCGAGCAGGCGGGGAAGTCGATGTCGTCGTACCAGGCGTCCACGGC
>CAMEZU010000148.1 GCA_945947925.1 uncultured Verrucomicrobiota bacterium | reverse complement strand
TTCCTGCGTCAGGACCCGGACATCATCATGGTCGGCGAAATCCGCGACCGCGAGACGGCCGAGATCGCCATCAACGCGTCGCTGACGGGCCATATGGTGTTCTCGACGCTGCACACGAACGATGCGGCGGGCGCCTTCCCGCGACTCATCGACATGGGCGTTGAGCCGTTCCTCATCGCGTCCGCCGTGGCGGGCGTCATGGGCCAGCGCCTCTGTCGCCGGCTCTGTCCGAAGTGCATGCGCGAGGTGCCGCTCGACATGAAGTACTACACGCTCGACACGCCGCCGGAGAAGAACACGGTCTTCGAGCCGGTCGGTTGCGACGGTTGTTCGCGGACGGGGTACAAGGGCCGTCGCGCGCTCTTCGAGGTGCTGGAGGTCGACGAGGACATCGAGGGGGCGATCGTCCGCCGCGAGAATGCGACGCAGATCCGCAATCTCTCGCTGTCGAAGGGCATGAAGACGTTGCGCGAGGACGGCTGGGCGAAGGCCTTCCGCGGCGTGACGAGCGTCAAGGAGATCATGCGCGTCACGGAGGAGCAGTAAGCGTCATGGCCCTGTCGAGCGAGCTCCGTCCGAGTCAGATCCAGACGATGACGCTGTCGCCGCAGCTGCGGCAGAGTCTGAAGATGCTGGCGATGAGCCTTCCCGAGCTGCGAGAGGCGCTGTACGACGAGATGGGACGCAATCCGGTCATCGAGGACGTCGAGCAGACGCTCGAGCGCGAAACCGTGTCCCAGAAGGAGCGCGAGACCGCCGACGAGGAGCGGTCGTTCGAGAACGACTATCCCGAAGACGACGCGACGCCCGACGCAAGCTACACGGCCGACGCCGACGCGCTGGAGCGCCGGCAGAAGTTCTTCGACTCCCAGACGAAGGAGGAGACGCTCGAGGAGCATCTCCTGAACCAGCTGGAGATGTCCGACATCGCCGACGAGGACCTGTCGCTCGCCGAGATGCTGATCGGCGACCTGGACGACAAGGGCTATTTTGCGGGGTCGATCCCAGACGTCATGATGGTTTCGGGGGAGAGCGAGGAGAAGATCCGCGCGGTTCTCCGTCAGATCACGGCGCTCGATCCGCCCGGCTGCGGCGCGACGACGCTGGAGGAGTGCCTTCTTGCGCAGATCGACAAGCTCGACGGCTCGCCCTACCAGCAGGAGGTCCGCGAGCTCCTGGAGCGCCATCACCTGGCGGACATCGCCGAGGGACGGCTCGCAAAGGTTGAGACTGACCTCGGAATGAGCCACGAGCGCTATGCGGACGTGCTGACGGCGCTTCGGACGCTCGAGCCGCGACCCGGCCGCGCCTACACGCGGGCGGGCAAGCGCGTCACCTTCGTGAATCCCGAGGTGCATGCGGTCAAGGTCGACGGGCGCTGGACGGCGCGAGTCGACGACCGGAGCCTGCCCGACATCCGCATTTCGAAGCACTATCTCCGCATGCTCGAGGATCCGAAGACGAGCAAGGAGACGAAGGACTACATCCGCCAGCGCATTGCGGCGGCGAACGTCTTCGCCGAGGCGATCGAGAAGCGCGAGGAGACGATCACGAACATCGCGCAGGCGATTCTCGACGCGCAGCCCGGCTTTTTCGAGGAGGGCCTGAAGGGCCTGAAGCCGCTGACGATGCAGGAGGTCGCGGAAAAGGTGGGCGTCCACCACACGACGGTCTCGCGCACGGTCAACGACAAGTACATGTCGACGCCGCGCGGGACGGTCGAGCTTCGGAAGTTCTTTACCTCCGGCTTCGTCACCGAAAGCGGCGAGCAGGTGTCCAAGGACGCCGTCGAGGACCTCGTCAGGACGATCATCGAGGGCGAGGACAAGTCGGCTCCGCTCTCCGACGAGGGCATCCGCGCCGAGCTGAAGAAGTCGGGCTTCGACATCGCCCGCCGCACGGTCGCAAAATACAGGACGCGCCTCGGGATTCCGGGCGCGTCCGAACGGCGTCGCTGAGCGGCGGCCTCCGTCCTTGAGCCAGGCGCTCGGCGAGGACGACGCCCGCACCCTGCGGTTCATCGAGACTGACGAAAAGGACTGCGCCGCACGGCGCTCGTCCGTCACCGCTCAGCCGCGGAATTCGGCGGCGAGCGGCTCGAGTCGCGGGACGGCGTGGGCGAGGAAGCGGTCGATGCCGGGGCAGAGGCGCGACTGGCCGTTGTCGCGGTTCTTCACGCAGTCGCCGTGGCAGAACGCCAGGTAGTCACAGGTCGCGCAGCGGAGCGGATACTGGGCCTTGCGGCGACCGAACTCGGCGTATTTCGGCGACCGTGCGAGGTCGTCGATGCGGTCTGTCAGCACGTTGCCGAGCTTCCACTCCGGCGTCACGAAGAAATCGCAGGGGTAGACGTCGCCGTTGTGCTCGACGACGAGGTAGTTGCGGCAGTCGGGACACGAGGTGCAGCTCGAGCGCAGGCCGGCGACCATCCAGTTGAAGACGTTGTCGAAGTTGCGGACGCTGATCGTGCGCGTGTCGGCTTTCATCCACTCGTCGAAGACGCGGATCAGGAAATCCCCCCACGCGTCGCCGGTCAGGTCCTCTGCGCACTCGATGTACTGGTGGAAGGTCGCCCCGAGCTCGTCGCGGACGAAGCGGTACAGCGCCTCTGGTTCGGACACGTTCGCGGACGAGACCAGCGTCAGCACGTTGACGTCCGCCCCCGCCTCGCGCAAGAGGTCGTAGCCGCGCTTCGCCGCGTCGAACGAGTTGTCCCTCGTGCGGTTGTGGATTTCGGGCGGACCGTCGAAGGAGATGCCCGTGAGCCAGCGGTGCTCCGCGATGAAGCGTGCGATCTCCGGCGTCATCAGCGTGCCGTTCGTCTGCAGCGAACAGGCGATGCCGCGCTCGGCGAACGGCTTGAAGAAGTCGAGTCCCATCAGCAGCGGCTCGCCGCCCTGGAAGGTGATGGACGAGGCCTGTTCGTAGAGCTTCGCCGCGACCTCGGGCCCCATCCTGTGCGCGGCGCACGGGAACAGCGCGCTCTTCGCGCTGTAGAAGCAGCGCGGACACTTGATGTTGCAGTCGGGACCGGCCGGTTTGACAAGAAGATGCATAAGTTCATTATATCATCCTGCCGCATGTGCTACAATATGGACATGAAGAAGTCCATCGCCCGATCGTTCCGCCTGGCGGTCTTCACCGCCGGCCTCGCGTCCGCCGTCCATGCGGCGGAGAAGCCCAACGTCATCTTCGTCCTCACCGACGACCTCGGCTACGGCGACGTCGGCTGGGCCTGGCAGCTCGGCCGTCCCGCCAACGTGGCGCGCATCCAGACGCCGAACCTCGACCGCCTCGCCGCCGAAGGCGTGATCCTCACCGACCACTACTGCGCGGCACCGGTCTGCGCGCCGTCGCGCGCCTCGATCCTGACGGGCGTCAAGCAGGACCGCTGCTCCGTCCACGACAACATGTTCGACCATCCGATCACCGAACCCGAGACGCTCGGCACGGTAATGAAGAGGGGCGGCTACCGCACGATGGCAATCGGCAAGTGGGGCGTGGGCGGCGGCGGACAGTCCGGCAAGCCGCTCGTCGCGCATCCGCTCGACAAGGGCTTCGACTCCTACTACGGCTTCATGGACCATATGGCGGGCCACACCTACTACCATTACGACGGCTATTTCGGCAAGGCGTACATGGGTCTCTGGAACGGACGCGAGAAGGTGACGCAGGAAGGCACGGGCATCTATTCGACGGACCTCTTCGTCGCACGGGCGAAGAAGGACATCGCCGACGCCGTCAAGCACCATCCAGACCAGCCGTTCTTCCTCTACTTCGCCGTCAATACGGTCCACGGTTCGGGCCGCTGCGACGACACGCTTCGGAACAAGCATTCCCTCCACGTCCCCGGTCGCCCCTATCCCGCCGCCGGCGTCACCTGGCCGCTCGAGCCGGAACCGCTTGACGCGCGCAACACCTGGATCGATCCGCGCTACCGCGACCTGACGGCCGAGAGCCTGCACCGAAACAAGGGATCCGCCGCTCCGTCGCCGGACCGCGTGGAGAACATGCGCCGCTATGCGACCGCAATCTCGCGGCTTGACGACGCGATGGCGGACCTCATGCGCCACCTGGAGGCGCTCGGTGTCGCGGACAACACGATCGTCATCTTCACGAGCGACAACGGACCGACCGACGAGTACGGCACCGACACGCGGCTCTTCCAGTCGACGGGTCCGTTCGACGGCATGAAGCGCGACGTCTACGAAGGCGGCCTGCGCGTGCCGACGTTCGTCTGGAAGAAGGGCGGCTTCGCCAAGGGCAAGGTCGACCGGATGCCGTCCATCTCCTGGGACTGGATGCCGACCCTCGCCCAGATCGCCGGCGTGCCCGTCCCCGCCCAGTGCGACGGCGTCTCCCTCTGGTCCCGTTGGAACACCCTCGGCGCCGAGCCCGCCCCGTCCCGCATCGAGACGGCCTACAAGGGCCCCGCCGGCTGGGAACAGGACTACCGCGAGTTCGCCGCCCGCAAGGAAGGCCTCGTCCGCGGCGAACAGCGCATGCGCCGCGAGGGCGACATCGTCACCCTCCAGGCCGGCGGCCCCGACAAGCCCTGGCGCCGCTACAACGTCGTTGCAGATCCCCACCAGGACCACCCCCTGGAGCAGCCCGAGAACTTTTGATGCCGCATCAAAAGGTCTTCTGATGCGGCATCGGAAGATGCTCTGACGCCGCATCAAAAACCCGGAAGATGCCGACGGGCAGTGAATATTCAGGGGCGGTTTTGGTTTGTCATTTAGTGCGGTTTCGGATGTAGACATTCACTGACTTTTGCTATACTGTTGGTGTCATAAGGAGAAAACTATGATGGCCACGAAAAAGTTACTGTCCGTTCTCTTCACAGGCGCGCTCGCCGCTAGCGCCAGCGCCGCCGACTACTACGTCGCCGAGTCAGGCGACGACAACAACGACGGTTCGTCCGAAGCGCCGTTCGCCTCGATAGACAAGGCGATAAGCACGGCCACTACTTCGGGCGACGTGATCCACGTCGAGCCCGGCACCTATGCCACGACGACGCAGTGGGGGACGAGCCTCGCTGC
>CAMEZU010000147.1 GCA_945947925.1 uncultured Verrucomicrobiota bacterium | reverse complement strand
CCCCTGAGAGGCGGCAGGAAGGCTTACGGGGCCTGTCCCCACCTTGCTTAAAGCGAAGTGCGATCGGCGGGCTAAACACCTACTCCTCCAGCCTCACCCTGAAGAAGTTCGCCGACTTGCCGGCGGGGAGGGTCCAGTCGTTGCCGTTCTGCTGGAGCGTCACCGGCGAGGCCCAGTCGCCGACCGACTCCGAGCCGACGACTGCAGCCGAAAACCAACTGGCTTTGCGATGATTATTTGACAGAGTTAAGCTCCGATAATACGGATTCGTCAAGAAGCATGCTGCATCGGCGCACTGTTATGATGAAGCAAGTATCATGCGATAGCCTATAAATGAGGCGAAAGCTCTTTCTGACGAGGATTTCGAGGTAGGGAGCACCAGGAAACTCTGGCAATCTATGCCCTATATTAGGAAACTCAGCGAGAGAATCTGCTTCCGCAAAGACATCGGTTGCCCAATTCCACGCTATTTCGGCGGAACATGACTGTTCGGCGATATAGTGCGTCTGCTCACGCATGCGCTCCATCGCATGGTCCGACCATTTTACCTCTACCATCAGACTGACACTCCTAGGTCCGCCGCGATGGCGCTTCGGACTTCATCTGTGGAATGAACACGCCCTGCGACGATGTCCCGCTCTCCCTCGCAAATGTCCATCATCAGGTCCAACCTATCTACAAGCTTCTGGTAGTCGCCAATATCAAGAAAGACATTGGCAGCGCGTCCGTTTTGGGTCACGACAATCGGACGATGAGTGCGCTTCGTCTGCGCCATGAGCCGCGTCACATCTGCACGAAAAGACGAAAGAGGAACGATGTCTTCTGCATAGTTCAATGCTATCATAAAAACCTCCTTGGGTTATGTGATGAATGCATTAACAAATTTTGTAACATCGGTCAATTGCAAAACAGACTAGGGTGCACTCGAAAATCAAAGTACTCGCCGAAGAGCGTTCCACTGCCAATCCTGGCGCGAAGTGTCGGACAGTGTAGGGAGTAGATGTAGGAAGTAGGAAGTAGGGTTGAGAGATCCGAAGGGACAGTCCCACTGCAAATCCTACAGCCGTGCGGGCACGGCTGTAGGTTGGCGGGAAGCAGACGCTCCGCTTAGCTGCGCTTGGACATCGCGAACACGTAGGCGTTCTGGAACATGCGCATCCAGGGACCGTTCTCCTTGAAGACGCCAGGATTGTAGCTGAGCTGGCAGGCGCGGAAACCGCGCTCCGGATGCGGCATCATGATCGTTGCGCGCCCGTCCGTCGTCGTGAACGAGGTCTGGCCGCCGATCGAACCGTTCGGGTTGTACGGATAGCGCGTCGTCGCCTGGCCGCGACCGTCCACGAAGTGCGCAGCGCAGATCGACGGCGCAAAGCCGTCCGTCCACACGCGGCCCTCGCCGTGCGCGACGGCAATCGGGAGACGCGAGCCGGCCATGCCCCGGAAGAAGATCGACGGGGACTCCTCGATCTCCACCGTCGCATAGCGCGCCTCGAACTGCTCCGAGATATTCTTCACGAACTTCGGCCAGCCCTCGGCCCCCGGGATGATGTCCTTCAGCTGCGAGAGCATCTGGCACCCGTTGCAGATGCCGAGCGAGAACGTGTCGGGACGCTCGAAGAACGTCTTGAACATCTCGCGGAGGCGGTCGTTGAAGAGAATCGAGCGCGCCCAGCCCGAGCCCGCGCCAAGGACGTCGCCGTAGCTGAAGCCGCCGCACGCGACGAGGCCCTGGAAGTCCTTGAGGTCCACGCGGCCCTCGATGAGGTCCGACATGTGGACGTCCTGGCAGTCGAAGCCCGCAAGCGCGAAGGCCGCGGCCATCTCGATGTGTCCGTTGACGCCCTGTTCGCGCAGGATGCACATGCGCGGGGCAACCGCCTTCGGGGGACGGCCGGGACCGCGCTTCTTCGCGGGGAGCTCCGGCTTCTGGTCGGGATCGAAGGTGAGCTTGAACGTCAGGCCGGGATCCTGCTCGTCGAGGCCGTTGTCATACTCCTCCTTCGCCGTGACCGGGTTGTCGCGCAGGGCCTGCATGCGGTAGGTCGTCTCGGACCACGCGCGGCGCAGGTAGGTGATGTCGGTTTTCAGCACTTGGCGCTCGCCGACGTAGATGTCGAACGCACGCGAGCTGCGGGTGACCGTGCCGGCGATGACCGCGTTGACGCGGGCCTTCTTGAAGAGGTCGAGGACGGTCTTGAGGTTCTTCTCGGAGACCTGGAGGACCGCGCCCGGCTGTTCGTTGAAGAGCACCTGCAGCGCGTCGCCGTCAGGAAGCTTCGAGATGACGCCGCGGCCGCCCGTGAACGCCATTTCGGCGAGCGTGACCGCGAGGCCGCCGTCGGAGCGGTCGTGATAGGCCATCGCGAGCTTCTCGCGGACGATCTGCTGCATCGCGTTGAAGAAGCGCTTGAGCGTCGCCGCATCCGCATCGGCATGCGTGTCGCCGAGCTGTCCGTAGACCTGCGCCAGCGCCGTCGCGCCGAGCGGCATCTCGCCGTCGCCGAGGTCGACGTAGACGAGGAACGAGCTCTCCCCTTCCGGGTCGGGCTTGAGGTCGGGCGTGAGCGTGAGACGGACGTCGTTCACCGGCGCAAAGCTGGAGACGACGAGCGAGAGCGGGGCGACCTGCTTGTGGTTCTCGCCCTTCGCGTCCTGCCACACCGTGTGCATCGAGCAGCTGTCCTTGCCAACCGGAATCGAGACGCCGAGCTTCGGGCAGAACTTGAGACCGACTTCCTCGACGGTATCGTAGAGGATCGCGTCCTCGCCGGGATCGCCGCACGGGGCCATCCAGTTCGCGGAGAGGCGGATCTGGCCGATGTCGCCGACGTCAGCCGCCGCAAGGTTCGTGATCGCCTCGGTGATGGCCATGCGACCGGAGGCGGGACCGGAGAGCATCGCGATCGGGCTGCGTTCGCCCGTTGCCATCGCCTGGCCGTTGAACGTCTTGTAGCCCATCGTCGTTACCGCACAGTCCGCCGCCGGCAGCTGGAACTTGCCGACCATCTGGTCGCGGGCGACGCGGCCCGTGACCGTGCGGTCCGTAATCGTGACGAGGAACGTCTTGTCCGCAACCGCCGGGAGATGGAGGATGCGCGTCAGGGCGTCGATCGGCTTCACGCCGGAGAAGTAGGTCTTCTCGTGCTTCTTGGTGACGCGCTTGACGTCACGGACCATGCGCGGGGGCTTGCCGAGGAGGACCTTGATGTCCATGTCGATCGGCTTGTCACCGAAGTGGCTGTCCTCGAGGACGAGCTGTCCGTCACCCGTCGCGACGCCAATGAAGGCCACAGGGCAGCGCTCGCGGTCGCACAACGTCTGGAAGAAGTCCCTGCCCTCCGGCTTGAGCGCGAGCACATAGCGCTCCTGCGCCTCGCAGCACCAGATCTCCATCGGGCTCATCGACTTCTCCTCGTTGTGAACCTCGCGAAGCTGGAACTTGCCGCCCGTCGCCTCGACGAGCTCGGGACAGCCGTTCGAGAGACCGCCCGCGCCGATGTCGTGGATGGAGAGAATCGGATTCGCCTTGCCGAGGTAGCTGCACGCGTCGATCACGCCCTGGCAGCGGCGCTGCATCTCGGCGTTGCCGCGCTGGACGGAGTTGAAGTCGAGGGCTTCGGAATTCGTGCCCGTCATCATCGACGAGGCCGCGCCGCCGCCGAGGCCGATGCGCATCGCGGGTCCGCCGATCTGGACGATGAGGCTCTTCACCTTCACGTCCTTCTTCTGGACCTGGCTGTTGCGGATGACGCCCATGCCGCCCGCGAGCATGATCGGCTTGTGGTAGCCGCGGAGCTCGCCCGCAACCTCGCCCTCATACGTGCGGAAGAAGCCGCAGAGCTGGGGACGGCCGAACTCGTTGCCGAACGCCGCGCCGCCGATCGGGCCCTCGGTCATGATCTGGAGCGGAGTCGCCAGACGCGTCGGGAAGTCGGCGTAGAGGCGCTCCCAAGGCTGGGGGAAGCCGGGGATGCGGAGGTTCGAGACCATGAAGCCGCAGATGCCCGCCACCGTGCGCGAGCCCGTGCCGGTCGCCGCCTCGTCGCGGATTTCGCCGCCGACGCCCGTCGCCGCGCCCGGGAACGGCGAGATCGCCGTCGGGTGGTTGTGGGTCTCAACCTTCATCAGCTGCTCGAGCTGGTCCTTCTTGAAGGAGTACCTGTTCGTCTTGGGGTCGATGGCGAAGACATCGGTCTCGAAGCCGGTGACGACGGACGAATTGTCCTTGTACGCCGAGAGCGTATCCTGCGGACGCTTCGCGTGCGTGTTCTTGATCATCCCGAAGAGCGAGTTCTTCTGCTTCTTGCCGTCAATGATGAACTCGGCGCCGAAGATCTTGTGACGGCAGTGCTCGGAGTTCACCTGGCCGAACATGACGAGTTCGGTGTCCGTCGGATTGCGGCCCGCCGCCTGGAAGCTCTTCGCGAGGTACTCCATCTCGGGCTCGGAGATGGCGAGACCAATCTCCTCGTTCGCCTCCTTGATCGCCGCAACGCCCTTCGCCAGCACGTCGTACGTGCGGCCGGGCTTCGGATTGTCGACTTCGAAGAGGTCGTCGATGGACTCGTAGACGCCTTCGGTCATCTTGTCGTAGAGCGCGCCGACCCAAGCGCCGACCTCGACGTCCGGATGCTCCTTATTGACGTAGCCGTTCGCCGTGAGGCGCGTCAGGCGGTAGCGGATGCCGCGCTCCACGCGCAGGATCGTCGAAAGACCGCAGTTGCGGAAGATGTCCGTCGCCTTCGTGGACCACGGGGAGATCGTGCCCTTGCGGGGCGTCACGAAGAAATCGGCCTCGTCGCACTGTCCCTCGGCGTTCAGCAGGACGCCCGCGCGCTTGAGCTCCTCGACGGAAAACGCCTCGTCCTTCATCTGGATGGCGTACACCCACTTGGCGTCGATCGCCACGGGGCCGAGCCCGGGATCGAGCTTCGCCATCGCCTCCTTGAGCGCATCCATGCGGAACGGTGAATAGGCGTCAGAACCAATCAGCAGAATCATCGTCGTGTCTCCTCGTTGAAATGGAGTCATATTATATCATATTACGTCTGCTGCGCCTCGAAGGCCTGCAGCTTCTCGAGGAACGC
>CAMEZU010000146.1 GCA_945947925.1 uncultured Verrucomicrobiota bacterium | reverse complement strand
TTTGAGGGTTTGCGGTCCTGGGAGGGGCCAGGCCCAGAGCCTGGAGTCTGCGTCCTGAAGGCAACCTATTTTTCGCGTCCATACGGACACGTCAGCCGAATGGTGGTCTTGACGAATATTTCCAACCGGTCGTTCTTCGATGCCGTGCTGAGGGGTATGGCGTTACGTCCGGAGGCTGTTATCGGGGTGTCGTCCCCTTGTGACGGCGAAGAACGGGCCTCCGACGAGTGCTTCGAATGGGCGGCCCGTTTAGGTGCCGGGTATTTCTATTCGGATGTGGATAGTGGGGTAAAGCTCCGCGAGCTGATTCATGCGGATGGGCGGTATGCGGAGGTCGGCTTTATAAAAGAACATCACTGGATGCCTCGTGAGGGTGTTTGCTGCTGGATGCGCCAGGAAGAAGAGGTTGGGCAGTCATGAAACCTGCGGTTGGCGGGGGAAAATCGGAGGAGGTAGCGCGATGTTCGATGTGGGTTCGGTTTCGCGCCGCGAGGCGGTGCGGTAGGTGCTTGGGCGGATCGCTTTGCGGCGCAAGCCCGTGGTCGTCGACTCGTCGCATGTACAAGTGAAACTGGCGCAGGGTGTCGGATACCCCGCGCCAGTATTTGGCATTGGCATTTCGAGTGGAATGGCGGCACGCGGGGACAGTCCCCGTGAGGCCCTGACGTGCTGCTCCGTCTGCCTGCCGCGTAAGATTTTGAGCACGGGATCGTTTATGATATGTGAAAGGGATAGGCATTATGAAGGCTGCGTGTCCTGAGTTGAAGAAGGGATTGAAAACATGAATACGATCAAGTGTCCGAAGTGTGGCGAAGCGTTCCAGATCGACGAAGCGGGTTATGCGGCAATTCTGCAGCAGGTTCGCGACGAGGAGTTCAAGAAGGCTGTCGCCGAGAACAAGCGTCTGTGTGATGAATCAAAGGTAGCGGCGGTTCAATTGGCGGAAGGCGAGTTGAAGGCGGAGCTTGCCAGGGTCAAGGCCCAGTTGAAGGCTGCGGAGGACGGTAACGCGACCGCGAAGAAGCTGGCGGTTGAGGAAGCGATCAGGGCGGAGCGTGAGACGGTATCTGAAAAGGAAAAGCAGATTGTCGAGTTGACCGAACGTCTTGCACGTGCAAACAGTGAGGCCGAACTCAAGCTCAGCAATGCCAAGACGGAGTCGGAGAATAAGCTGCTTGGTGTAAAGGAGAAGTACGAGCTCGAACTCAAGGGCAAGGACGAGCAGATCGCCTACTACAAGGACTTCAAGTCGAAGCTGTCGACGAAGATGATCGGGGAGAGCCTTGAGCAATATTGCCTGACGGAGTTCAACAAGCTTCGTGCTACGGCATTCCCGGGCGTGTTCTTTGAGAAGGACAACGACGCCCGCTCCGGAAGCAAGGGCGACTTCATCTACCGCGAGACAGATCCGGAAAGCGGAGCGGAGATTCTCTCAATCATGTTCGAGATGAAGAACGAGGCCGACACGACGGCAACGAAGCATCATAACGAGGACTTTCTCAAGGAGCTTGACAAGGACCGACAGGAGAAGAAGTGCGAATTCGCCGTCCTCGTTTCTCTGCTGGAGCCTGAAAGCGATTATTACAACGCGGGCATCGTCGACGTCTCGTATCGCTACCCGAAGATGTTTGTGGTCCGTCCGCAGTGCTTCATTCCGATGATCACATTGCTGCGCAACGCGGCGATGGGGGCGCTTCAATATAAGCGCGAACTCGCCCTGCTTGAACAGCGCGACATCGACATTACGAACTTTGAATCGAAACTGGAGGGCTTCAAGGAAGGCTTTGCCCGACATTATCGTCTGGCCGGCGATAAGTTCAAGACGGCGATCGATGAGATCGACAGGAGTATCCTGCATCTTCAGAAGATCAAGGACGCATTGCTCGGCTCCGAAAACAACCTTCGCCTTGCGAACAACAAGCTGGAGGACATTACGATCAAGAAATTGGTTCGCGGCAATCCGACCATGGCGGCTCGCTTCAAGGCGGCAGCACAAGAAGGTGCTGCCGAAGAAAGGAATTCAACATGCTGAGAATCAGAAGAGCGAAGAGGACCATGAAGAGAACCCTGGCGGAGGAGCGCTTCCAGGAGGCGAAGGTGCGCATCGTGATGAGGGTCCGTGGCGTTACGCGCGAAAAGGCGCTCGTCCTCCTCTCGGCCGGCGATTCGTCGTCCGTTGAAAAGGGAAGGTCGGTGGTGACCCCCGCCGCGATGTCGGGCCATGAGGATGACAGGCCCATTTTGATGGAAGACCCCTTTGACTTGTAAGGAAGCAGATATGGAAAGCGACAGGGAATTGTTCCTTAAGGAGGCCTTCTTCCTCTATTCGATGCGGGATCGCATCCTGAGGGACAACAGGCTCTACATGACGCCGGTCCCGGTTCAGAACGGACTGGCCTACTCGGGGCCGTTCAAGCCGCCGGTACTGGGGGCCTATGCTGAATGATGGTCGCTCAACGCCGCCTCGCGCGTGACGGACACGAAGGGGGAGCTCCAAGGGCTCGTGTACCGACTGTCGGGGAGCCCCCTGAGCGGTTGCAATGCGTGCGGCCTCGTGCTCGCGGACGGTTCGACCAGGACCTATACGGCCCCGTCGTTCATCGCGCTGTGGCGGGATTTCCTCGTCTACAACCAGCGCGCTCAGGTCCTCAAGGGCCATTTCGAAGCCTTCACGCTGCCGGAGGCGGTGGCGCTCCTGAAGGATCCGCACGACCCTCGCCAGCGCGTCATTCAGCTGGACAGTAGGGTGTAAGATGCGGCGGTGCCTGGCATTTCTCTTCTTGGAAAGAGAAAGGAAATCGATATGCTGAAGATTAAGAAGACGAAGAAAAAAGTGAAGTCGGCCTTGCCCGAGGAGCGTTTCCAGGAGGCGAAGGTCCGTATCGTGATGAAGGTCCGCAGCGTCAGCCGCGAACAGGCCCTCGCCATCCTCTCGGCCGGCGACTCGTCGTCCGTCGACTCGAAAAAACCGGCGGTGACCCCCGCCGTGATGTCGGGCGGCGAGGAGGAGGGTATCATCTCCGCAAAGGACTTCTTCGGGGAATAAGGAGGGCGGTTCCATGATCGGTGCGATTGTCGGTGACATCGTCGGATCCCGGTTCGAGTTCGACAACATCAAGTCGAAGGACTTCGACTTCTTTCATCCGGACTGCTGTTGGACCGATGACTCGGTCATGACGCTGGCGGTCGGGGATGCGCTTCTCGAGCATCGGGAGAAGGGGATCGACTTGGCCGAAGCCGCGGTCCGCAAGATGCAGGAATGGGGCCGCCGCTATCCCGACGCGGGATACGGCGGCATGTTCGTGGACTGGCTGGACGAGAAGAATCCGAAGCCCTATCAGTCGTGGGGAAACGGCGCGGCGATGCGCGTGAGCTTCTGCGGCTGGGCGGCGAAGACGCTGCGGGAGGCCGTCCGTATGGCGCATGAGGTGACGCGCGTGACGCATGACCATCCCGAGGGGCTTGCGGGCGCGGAGATCGTGGCGGCGTTGGTCTTCCTGGCCCGGCGCGGAATCGGCAAGGAGAAGCTGCGCGCGTATGCGGAGGCGCATTACTGTCCGCTCGACTTCACGCTGGATGCGATCCGCCCGGGCTACGTGTTCGACGAATCGTGTCAGGGGACAGTCCCCCAGGCGATCGTGGCGTTCCTCGAATCGCGCAGCTTCACGGACGCCGTCCGCAACGCAATCTCGATCGGCGGCGATTCCGATACGCTCGGGGCGATCACGGGAGCAATCGCCGAGGCCTACTACGGCGTGCCGGAAACGATCCGTGAGCAGGCGCTGTCGTATCTCGACGACGGACAGAAGGCGGCCCTGCTGGCGTGCGAGAAGGGGCTCTTCAACCTTCATGTCACGGGTAGCGACTGGGAGTCGCTTGCGGCGGACGGAAGCCTGATCGCCGCAGTCGATTCCGAACTCGCGCTGGAAATGGGCTTGATCCCGACACTCGAGCAGTTGATGACCGAGCGCTAAAGGAGTTCCTCATCAAAAGATATGGGCGTGTAAGGTTGTCGCGTTGAGGACGTTCCTTGGATTGTGGAGGCCGATGGGGGCTTCTTCATGAAAAGGAGCGACAGATGATGACAAAGGAATTCATCAAAGAGGTGATGTCCATCCCGTCCTGTTCGGGACACGAGAAGATGATGCGGTCTTACGTTCTTGACTTCGCCGCCGCGCGCGGCATCGGCGCGCGCACGGACGCCAAAGGAAACGTGTACCTGACGAAGGGCGCGCCGCTCCCGGGAGAGAAATACGTCTGCCTCGCCAATCACATGGACACGGTCCACGACGACCAGCGCACGGCGGCCGAGAGCGGTCGCAAGCTGACGCTCGTCGAGTCGGAGGGGCCCGACGGCGCGACCGTCCTGCACGCGAAGGGTACGGGAATCGGTGCGGACGACAAGCTCGGCTGCGCGATCGCGCTGGCGCTTCTCGATCGCCTCGAGAAGGGCAAGGCCGTCTTCTTCGTCGAGGAGGAGTGGGGCATGCGCGGTTCGATGGAGCTGGACGCGGACTGGTTCTCCGACGTCTCGTTCTGCCTGTCGTTCGATTCGCCCGAGCGCAATCGTTCTTCGCGCTCGTGCGCCGGCGTCGCGCTCTATCCCGATTCCGTCTTTCAGCGCCTCATCAAGCCGATCGCCCTGAAGCACGGCGTGACGAACTTCAATCACGAGCCGTACACCGACGTCGTCCAGATCCGCCGCAAGACCGGCGTGCCGTGCTACAACGTCGGCAACGGCGGCTACCGTGCGCATTGTCCGGACGAATACCTTGTCGTGGAAGACGCCCAGGAGAGCTTTGCCTTCGGCCTGGAGCTGCTGGAGTCCGTCCCTGACGCACGCATCGGCCTCGACGCCTGACCGGCAGTACCTGAGTGAAAAAGAGCTCTTCTTGGTGTAAGAATCGGGACGGCTTACAGTTATAGTAGGTGCCGTCAGGCTAAAATCAACTGAAAATCAAGGAGGTAAAGGATATGGGTCTTCATTCGTCGTGGAATTCTGATCGCGTCGCCGCCTGCTGCCGCAACAAGCCCGCATCCCGTCGCACGTCGGCCCGCCCGCGTCTGATCGCGCAGCATCGGGGCAACGAGGTGACGCTCCTCGGTCCCTGCGGTGG
>CAMEZU010000145.1 GCA_945947925.1 uncultured Verrucomicrobiota bacterium | reverse complement strand
TCGACAGACCTCTCCTTCTTTGCTTCTTTCTTCCTCTCGACAGACACATACAGGCTTACAGATTTACAGACATACACACTCTCCCCTTTAGGGGGAGTGTGTGTGTGTGTGCGTGTCTGTCAGAAGAGGGCGTCCGGGAACTGATCGGGGGATGCCAGGAACAGCACTCGCGACGCACACCTGCGCACCGGATCCGTTCCCGGCAGCTTGACCGTCACATACGGATCGACAAGGTCAATGCTGCACCGATACCGCGAATCGGGATCCGAGCGCGTCCATCGGTAGAGATCCCTGACCTGATCGAAGTAGAGGTCGCAGTCCTCAAGCCGCAGATCCTCGCGCACCGGCTTGTTCGCGGGTTGCAAACCCGGAACCCTGTCCGGACACTCGGAAAGCCTCACGATTCCATGGAGCCAGGTCCGTCCGAACCGCATGGAAGTCTCACAGACAACGGCCTTCAGCGGCAGAGCCCCTGCCATGACCGTTCCAAGAAAGAACAGATACTGGTCCCGAAGCGACATCTCCGGGAAGACGAGTAGCGCATGACGGCAGTTCAGCAACGAGACGCCGTCTGACGAAAGCTGATTGATCGGGACGTTCCGCTGGTCAATTTCATCCTCAATTGGCAATCCCCTCCAGTCCGCATGCAGGGTCTCAAGCAACAGCCTGCGCTGACGATCCGCATCCCGGCCCATCGCGACGGGGGAAACGGTCTCAAGCCGGATGCCTTCACTTCCGGACCACCGATGTCCGGCCTCAATCATGCGGCGCACGAACAACCGCTCCGGTCCAGTCACACGCAGGGTTCCGCATCTTCGCGAGAGCCATGCCTCGGCCTCAGAAACGATCTCCCTGCCGACCCCGCGCCCGGCAAGACAGTCTTCGCGCTCCTCCCGCGAAAATCCGGACATTCGCGCCTGACATATGGCCAATGCCACCGTCGGTACGCTGACGAAGCGAGGATCCTTGCCGAACCTGGCGAGATATTCAAAAAACGACATGAAGCGCGTCTCCCCGATCCTAACAGGCCTCTCGGACATTTCCACCCCTCCGCCGGACATCGTCCAGATACCTGTCGACGTCCTCCTGACGCCCGTACAGGTTCTTCGCATGCAGGATCGGCCCGAACTCCCCGTTGGGGAGGAGCCTCGACTCCTGCACCTGGGCAATCCGACCGTCGGCCACCGCCGCGTCGATCTGATCCCGCGCACAGTTGACGCCGCAGTTCGCCCGACGGGCGAGATCCTTGACAAACGAACTTCTGTCAATCAGGACTCCATGCCGGTCGCCGATGATATTGTCAATGACTCGCGCGTACAGGGCCGCATCAGCATCGAGCCTCTGCTCCCGGGCTTTCCTCACCCTCGCCTCGCCCTCGGAAGCGGAGGTCTGCTGACACGGATCGATCTCATCCGCGCAGACGAAGACCATCGCGCCGTTGTCAAAGGTCAGCGTCCTGTCCGGGCGCCTGGCGCGGTAGCGGGAACTCGACGAGAGCACGACGTGGCTGTCGTCACCGTCCGCGTGAGGCGTCAGCACAAAGCGCGCGTCATAGTCCCGGCCCGCAAAGCCGGAACCGGCGCCACGGTCCGTGATGCGCCGGTCGCCCGTGTTTCCGCCCTTGCTGTCGTGCATGACCATGAGAACCGCCGCACGGGCATCCGTGATGATCCGGTCGCGGAAGCGGAGGACGCCGCTCAGACCGACACCCGTCGACTCGTCCTCGCCGGGTTCGTAGAGCTTGTACTGCGGGTCGATGATCACGAGCTCGCAGGACTCCCGCCGCAGCTTGTCCACGAAGGCGTCTAGGACGGCCTCCTCCCGGATCCTGCCGGGAACCGGAAGCGTCAGGGGCGTGAAGTTCCGCCAGACTTCATGCGGATCGATCCCGAGGGAGCGGCACATCCTGAGGACGCGTTCCTGGAAGCCGCGAGTCACCAGCTCGAGATTGAGGTAGGCGACCTTGCGGGCCTTCGGCACGCGATAGCCGAAGACATCGCGCCCGGCGGCGACCAGGAGTCCGAGCTGGATCGCGAAGAAGCTTTTCCTTCCCTTGCTTCCGGCGACAAGATCCCCCTTGAAGCCGCGCTGCGCGTCCTGTCCGACGGCGAGCATGTCCTCGACGATCCAGTCGAACGGCGGCAGAGTCCGGAGGAAGAACTCCCGCGCACCGGCGAAGTCGATTCCGGCCCCGACGAGGAGATCTTCCTTCGGATCCCCGGGACGATCACCGAACCGACCGGGAGCGGGCAGGCTGATGCACGAACCGTCCATCACTCGCCTCCTTCCGTACGGGAGGCGGTCTTCCCCACCTCTGCGAGGCCTCGCACGGACGCCTCGGTGTATCCGATCACCTTGCGCCCGATGCCGTAGACGGGCGTCAGAAGGCCCCTCGCGCGAAGGTTGTCAACCGTGCGCGGGCAGACCCCGAGCAGGGACATGACCTCGCGCCGGTGGACGACACGCCCCAGGGGACCGCCGGGCGGTGCCTTCGGGGGCGTTCCGCCGTCGAGGATCTCCATGACGAGACGCACCTGCTCTGCCGTGACCGCCGCATCCGTCGCAAGGAGCGTCCTCACGACGGCCTTCGTCTGGGCGTTCGCCGCGCTCATGCCGCCACCTCCCCGTTGAGGATCGCCGCGACCGACTTGCGCGAATAGCCGACGGCCTTGCGCCGTCCGGGAATCGCCATGCGCCGGATGATCCCGCGCTTGGCCCAGGCGGTCACCGTCACCTTCGAGACGCGAAGCGCCGCCGCGACTTCGGCCCGCGTCATGGGCGTGTCCAGATCGGCCTCGGCCTGGTCCGCCCGCTTGTCCCCGCGCATGACGGCGAACGCCCTGATGACGTTCTCCATCTTGAGCGAGGCATCATCGCCGCACATCGTGACGATCGAGGTCTCGATCGCCTTCAGCGCGGCTTCCGTTGCTGCTTTCATGTTTTACCGTCCTTTCCCGCAGCCCACCGCGGGCCGCGAAACAAGGCACAGTCTAATCAAACGCAAAACATGATACTATCATTATATAGACCCTGACGGAAATATGCAAAAACAAAGCACGATACGAGTCAAAACGTAAACTTAAAGAACATCAGAAAACCGGTACACATGCCTTTGGACGATTATTTCGAAAGCATCTTGAGACAACCTCCCGGATCCGACACATTCCTGACCTTCATCTTCTTGTCGCGTACAATCTTCAAGTCCTTGATCCACGGCGGAATCGCCAGACGGTATCGGCTGCCCTTCCCCGTTTGAATGAAAGGTTTGATGTTTGTGATCATATCGTTCGACTCGCCCTTCACACCGGACGCAATCCGACCTCTCCAGTCCGACTTCATCTCCACGAAGCCGTCCTTGGATTCCGCCGTCAGGAGCTTCTTCAGGATTCCCCACGTCCCTTCCGCATCCTCGCACGTCGCATACATCAATCCGTTCTTCAGGAGGAGGTAGTGAACCCCCTTCCCGATCACAGCCCTTTTCACGAACTTCCGCACATAGGGGCCGAGACGCACATCCTCGACCTCCAGGATGCGGACCTGCGCCTTTCGCCAGGACTCCGCCTCGCACGAAATGGCGGCGTCAAGAAGCTCCTTGATCTTCACGCCCGTCGCACTTTCAAAGACCTCGTCGCAGGCATCGAAGCCCTTCATCAGGACACCGTCAAGCTTCCGCCATGCGTTCTCCGCCTCCCTGTCGAAGAATTCGCTCCGGTTCCGTCTGCAGAACGCAACCCGCCGATCGACAAGCCGTTTCAGGAGCTCCACGACCTGTGCCTGTCCGCAAGCGACCCCGGACTCGAACACGTCCTTCGAGCCGTCGTCATAAACGGCTACAGCCGGCTTCGTCAGAAGCTCGACGAACCGCCGCTTCCGGAGTCCGCTGTTGAGAATCGGCCCGTCGTCCTTTTCAACCATCCGGCCTATCGCTGCGACGACTAGCCGGGCCTCGTTTGCATTGACCCGATTCTTATGAAGCCCCCTGACGCATTCAAGACATCGCTCATGCCTTGTCTTACCCGTCCAGGAAACGCCGTGCCGGGACTTCGTCGCAGAATCGAAGACGCCGTAGCCATGCGTCTCAGTCGGGAACTCGATATCATCTTCCGATGTCACCTTACGCATCACCCGCTCCTCCTCCGTTCAACGACACCCGGTCGGTGATCCTCCGCTCGACATAGCCGGACACCAGATCCAGTTCTTCGTCAGAAAGTCCGTCAATGGCGGCGTAAACCGCCTCAAGACGCGGATGCGCGCCATCCGAGGCGGACGGTTTCTCCTCGCATCCGACTTTTAAGACGTCCGGCAAGGCCGCGACCGCAGACCTGACCGCAGCCTCGGACTCATGGAAGTAGTGCCGCGTCATGTCGACGCTGGCATGGCCGACGATGGACTGGACGACGGCCAGTGGGACGCCGGCATTCGCGGCCAGGGACACGAACGTGTGCCGCAGGGAATGGAAGCCGACGAGAACACGCTTCTGACCGCCGTCGGGCGCCTCGACCTGCGTCTCGATGCCGGCGTTCTCGAAGACGGACTTGATCCGCTGCGACAGCTGCGCCCCGCCCGACTCGTAATCCGCCGCGATCTCAGGAAGGACCTGTCCGATCCGGGGCGCGGGAAGCTCGAGCAGCATCTGCATGAGCGCCGGATGGATTGCAACCGTCACGCAGGCCCCCGTCTTGTTGGCCGTCTTGCGGGGAACGACGCGGATGATCCGGCGGACAAGGTCCACACTCTCCCACTTGAGCGTCGCGCAGTCTCCGAGACGGAGCCCGGTGTAGATGCCGAGCGCGAAGAGGATGCGCATCTCCCCCGTCAGCGAGGAGCAGACGCGCGTCAGTTCCTCGACCGTCAGTTCGCGACGACGCGGCGAAACCTTGCGGATGCGGCGGATCTTCTCCCAGGGATTCTCAATGAGGCGCGCCTCCGTGTCATCGGCCAGGACTCGCCAGACGGCGCGGATCAGCATGATGATCTCGTTGCGCGTGCCGCCGGACTTCTTCGCGAAGATGTCAGACATCGCGAACGCCTGGGCATGCTCCTTGGTGACGCGGCGCATTTCCGTGACCTCGGGATATTTCTCACGCATGAACGAGACGAAATAACCGAAGCGCGTCGCACAATAGCCCAGGCGACGCGCACAGGCCGTGTCA
>CAMEZU010000144.1 GCA_945947925.1 uncultured Verrucomicrobiota bacterium | reverse complement strand
ATATTGAATAATGGCGGATTGGGGAAACTTCTGCGGCGCTTCGCGCCTTATGGAGTTTGAACGTCAATAGCCTTTCTTCTGCTTGGCCGTTCGGATTGAGGCCGTCAGGATGCGAATAAGCTCGACGCAGTCTTCAACCAGCGACTGTGCCGTCGCATCGGTTGCCGAAAGATACCCGGTATCGGACAGGAGCTGAAGCCAGTATCGCGTCTCATTCGCTTCCTTAAGGGCAATTGAATACTTGTTGACGAAATCCTCCTTCGACTGGGCATACGTCCCTTCGAAGACGTTGGCACCGATTGACGTCCCGGAACGCAACACCTGCCTGGACATGATGTCCTCGCGCCTGCGATCGCGAAGATATTTGAACAAGTTGACGATCCGAATGGCAAAGGCCCGACTCTTCTGCTCAACGATATTGTCACGAGTCCCACGCATATCAAGAATGCAACCCTCCTTCACTATTCAATATTCAATGTTCAATATTCAATATTCAATCGCTCACGCAACGACCTGGAGGAAGTCGAGGTTCATGTCTTCGGTACCGGTCATGAAGCAGCCCTTTTCCTTGGCGAAGAGGATGTGCTCGAGGATGTCCCGGGTGATCCTCTCGCCCGGGGCCACGATCGGGATGCCGGGGGGATAGCTCATGACGAACTCGCCCGCGACGAGGCCGACGGAATCCTCCATCGCGACGCGGCGCTTCTTCGAGTAGAACGCGTCCTGCGGCGTCATCGCGACGTCCGGATCGATGTACTCGTGGTCGAAGAGTCCCGCCGGGCTGCGCTCGTGCAGGCGCTTCACCTCGGCGAGCGCGGAGATGAGGCGCTCGACGTCCATCACGCGGTCGCCCGCGGACAGGATGGCCAGGAGGTTGCCGATGTCGCCGAACTCGATCTGGATGCCGTAGTCGTCGCGCAGGTGGTCGTAGACCTCGATGCCCGCGAGGCCGATGTCGCGCGTGTGCACCGAGAGCTTCGTGCGGTCGAACGCGAAGGCCGTGTCGCCGTTGACGAGCTCGGGACCGAACGCATAGTAGCCGCCCAGCTCGTTGATCTCGTCGCGCGCGTAGTCCGCGAACGCCATCGTCTTCTGGTAGACGTCACGCCCCTTCTTCCAGAGATACCGGCGCGCAAGGTCGAGGGACGACAGCAGGAGGTAGTTCGCGCTCGTCGACTGCGTGAGCGTGATGATCTGGCGCACGTAGTCCGGATTCACCGGCTTGCGCGTCAGGAGGATCGAGCTCTGCGTGAGCGAGCCGCCCGTCTTGTGGATCGACGCCGCCGCCATGTCCGCCCCTGCGGCCATCGCCGAGACGGGAAGATCCTCGTGGAAGTAAAAATGCGTGCCGTGCGCCTCGTCCGCAAGGACGAGCATCCCCGCCGCATGCGCAAGCTTCACGATCTCGACGAGATTCGAGCAGATGCCGTAGTAGGTCGGGTTGTTGACGAGAATCGCCTTCGCGTCCGGATTCGCCGCAATCGCCTTCTTCACGTCGGCGACGGACATCCCGAGCGGGATCCCGAGGCGCTTGTCGCGGCCCGGGTTGATGTAGACCGGCACGGCGCCGTTCACGACGAGCGCGTTGATCGCGCTGCGATGGACGTTGCGCGGCAGGATGATCTTGTCCCCGCGGTTCGTCGCAGCCCAGATCATCGTCTGCACGGCCGAGGTCGTGCCGTTCACCATGAAGAAGGCATCGTCCGCCCCGAAGAGCGCCGCAGCGAGACACTGGGCGTCCTTGATGACGGACACGGGATGGCCGAGGTTGTCCAGCGGCTTCATGGAGTTCACGTCCAGCTCCATGCACAGCTTGCCGAAGTACTCGGGGAGTTCGGGATTCATGCGGCCGCCCTTGTGGGCCGGCACGTCAAAATGCGCGAGGCGGTTGATCCGCTGCGCGTTCAAGGCCTCTGCGAGAGGCGCGCGATGCTGTTCGAGGTACAAGTCATAAATCTCCCGAGCAGGTTGTTCCACAGGGGCGTTGCTTCCCGTCGTGCACCCGCACGTGGAGAGTCACCTATTATGGAATGAACGCGCGCATTTTAACAAAATCACGCCCCTGATATCAAGTGCAAATTTCACAAGGAGCGGATGCTGCGGGCGAGGGTCAGGCACCAGACGCGGGAGGCCCCCGCGGCCTTCAGCTCGCGGGCGCACTCGGAAAGCGTCGCGCCCGTCGTCATCACGTCGTCGATCACGAGGAGCGTGCGTCCCCTGAGCAGCTCGGGCTTCGCCACGGCGAACGTGTCCTTCACGTTCGCCCGCCGCGCGGATTCGTCGAGTTCCGACTGACGGCCCGGATGCCCCTTCCGCTTCAGCACGTCCCCGCGGCAGGCGCGGTCGAGGCGCTTCGCAAGGGCTTCGGCGAGATAGGCGCTCTGGTTGTAGCCGCGGTCGACGCGGTGAAAGACGGTGAGCGGCATCGGCAGGATGAGATCGACGGCCCTGAGGTCGAAGTGCGCGCGGGCCGCAGCTTCGAGCCAGTCCGCGAAGTCGTCCTTCAGCCAGAGCCGTTGATTGAACTTGAAGCCGAGCAGCATCTCGCGCGCCTTGTCCTCGAAACGGACGGCGCTGACGGCGCGGTCGAAGAACGGACGGTTTTTCCCCGAGCAATCCTCGCAGAGATAGTCGCCCTCGAACCCCTCCGCCGCGCGTCCGCAGACGCGGCAGAGCCCGTCCGTCGGGATGAACGGAATCCGCATCAGGCAGGCCGAACAGACATGACGCCCGGGCCGATCGGCCGGGCGTCCGCAGACCTCGCACGCGCGGGGCCAGATCAGGTCGAGGACGGCGCTCACGCCTCGATTTTCTTCACGACGCTCGTGCAGGCCTTGATCACGCCCGCGACATCCGCCAGGTTCGACGGAATAATCATCGTGTTGTTCGTCTTCGCGAGATTGCCGAACTGGGCGAGGTACTGCTGGGCGAGCTGCATGTTGACGGACTCGAGGCCGCCCTTCTCGCCGATCGCCTCCGCGACCTTGCGGATGCCCGTCGCCTGGGCCTCAGCGACGAGGAGGATCTCCTTCGCCTTGCCCTCGGCCTCGTTGATCTTGCGCATGCGCTCGCCTTCCGACAGCGCGATCGCCTCCTGGCGCTCGCCCTCGGCGCGATTGATCTTCGCCTGGCGTTCGCCCTCGGATTCGGCGATCATCGCGCGCTTCTCGCGCTCGGCGCGCATCTGCTTCTCCATCGCATCGCGGATCGTCCGCGGCGGCGTGATGTTCTTGATCTCGTAGCGCGTGACCTTGATGCCCCACGGATCGGACGCCTTGTCCACGGCCGCCACGATCGCCGAGTTGATCGCCGTGCGCTCCTCGAACGAACGGTCGAGATCGAGCTTGCCCATCTCGGAACGCATCGTGGTCTGCGCGAGCTGCGTCGTCGCGAAGAGGTAGTTGCCGATGCCGTAGGAGGCCTTCGCCGGATCCATCACCTGCATGTAGAGGATGCCGTCCACCGACACCGCGATGTTGTCCTTCGTGATGCACTCCTGCGGCGGCACGTCGATCGCCTGCTCCTTGAGCGTGTGACGGTAGGCGATGCGGTCGAAGAACGGCACGAGGATGTGGAAGCCCGCGTCGAGCGTGCAGCGGTACTTGCCGAGACGCTCCACGATGTAGGCCGTCTTCTGCGGCACGATGACTGCGGTCTTCGCGATGGCGACCAGCACCAGGAACGCCACGATGGCGACAAAGATAAACGGTCCGTTCATTTCACTTCCTCCACTTTCATTGTCAGGTTGTTCTGGGAAATCACGCGCACGGTCGTTCCGACGGCAAGCGGTTGCTCGCATTCGACCGTCCATTCGGCGTCGCCGATCTCCGCCCGGCCCGCGTGCGGCGGTTCGACGGATGCCGTCACCTTGCCGAGGCGTCCGACGAAATCGTTGTTGAAGTCCGTCGCCGTCCGGTTCACATCCCCCGTGAAGATCCGCTTCATCCACCGGCGCAGCACCGCGAGGTAGAGAATCGTGAAGACGGAGAACGCCGCCAGCTGCCACGTCAGCGTAAACGCCTCGCCGAACGCAAAGCGGCAGAGGCCCACCGTCGCCGCCGAGAGCCCGAAGAAGAAGACCACGAATCCCGGGGACGCGATCTCCATCAGCATGAGAAACGCACCGAGATAAAGCCACAGCCATCCGCAACTGGTCATCGCCCGCCCTCCTTGATGTCCGTCACCATCGCCCCCGGCACCGCCGAGAGCACCGCATTCAGCTTCGGATCGTCCAAAAGCTCGGTCCGGTTCGAGAAGTCGGGGGCAGGAGCGGACATGAGTTCGCTCACGTCGGGCAACGCATGCGACGCATACTTCGGATTCGCCGCCGGACGCGATACCGTACTGCTCGCGCCCTCACGCGCAGCCGGGACCGGCGATACCGTCCTCCCCACACCCTCACGCGCCGCCGGAGCGGCCCCCGCCCCGCCCGACTTCAGCTCGCGGACGGCCTTCATCAGCTCCTCGACCGTTGCTGTCGTCGCGAGGCGCGAGGCGCGGATCAGCGACATCTCGATCAGCGTGCGCACGCTCAGCACGTAGCGGAGCTTGTCCTCCATCTCCGCGAGCTGGTCGCAGACGCGGAAGACGCGCCCCGCGTCCACGCCCTTCGCCTGCTCGACGAGCGTCTTGATCTGCTCGGGCGTCGCCTCCAGCGACTTCGACTCGGGACCGAGCGCCTGCAGGACGACGAGGTTGCGGAAATGCTTCAGGAGCTCGCCCGCGAGGCGGCGCATGTTCTTGCCCGCCGAGTCGAACATCTCGATCGAGGTGAGGATCGTCGCGACATCGCCCGTCAGGATCGCGTTCGCGAGGCGTTCGAGCGCACTGCGGCTCACGAGGCCGAACACGCCGAGCGCATCCTCCTCGGTCACCTTGTCGCCCTTGAAGGAAATGAGCTGGTCGAGGGACGAGAGCGCGTCGCGCATGCCGCCTTCCGCGCCGCGCGCGATGGCGAGAAGCGCGTCCTCCTCGGCGTCCACGCCCTCGTTCTTGCAGACGTGCTTCAGGCGCGAGACGATGTCGTTCGTCTGGATGCGCCGGAGGTCGAAGCGCTGGCAGCGGGAGATGATCGTCGCGAGGACCTTGTCCCCTTCCGTCGTCGCGAAGATGAACCGGACGTGCGGCGGCGGCTCCTCAAGCGTCTTGAGGAGCGCGTTCCAGGCCGCGTTCGAGAGCATGTGGCATTCGTCGACGATGAAGATCTT
>CAMEZU010000143.1 GCA_945947925.1 uncultured Verrucomicrobiota bacterium | reverse complement strand
GATACGCCATCGCAAGATGCGAGAGGCGGTAGAGCTCCTTGCGCGAGACGTCCAGAAGACGACGACCGATCTGCTTGCGCTCCAGGACGGGCTTCTTGAGGAGATCGTCCGCCCGCGCAATCACGCGCCGCGCGGCAAACGCATTCGGCGTTCCCGTCTGCGTCAGGTACGCCTTCTCAGTGTCAAAGTCTGCGGCGGACGCAAACAACCGCGGATGCGGCAGCTTCGCCGCCTCTGCAATGGCCTTTTCGAATTCCGGCGCCGCCGCCAACGCCTGCAGTGACGCCCCGACCAGGATTCCTCCCATGAGCATCCGTCCGAACAGACCTCCTCTTGTCTTATTCATGTTTCGTCCTTTCTCCTTCATCAATCCTGCCACCCGTGGGCGTCCGCAAAATCCAGATACACCTTCCAGTCGTCCGCACGCAGGCCATGTCCGCCCTCATGCTTGTGATAGGATACCGAACCGCCGTCGGCAAGGCCCTTCTTCCCCTGCGCCTCCCAGGCCGGGGACGCAAGGACGCACGATTCGCGCTCGCCCGCCGGACCCGCCCAGTGGTCCGTCGAGCCCGACCCGACGCACAGAAGCCGCGGCGCCATCAGGGCGAGCAGCTGGTGCTGGTCGAACGGAAGCGCATCGTCGCGGTTCACGTAGCGGATGTAATTCGGTGCGAACCAGTAGGAGAAGGTACGGACGATGTCGACGATGTGCTCGGACTGCGGAAGGTCCATCGCATTGAGCTTCGCGCCCGCGCAGCCGGATCCGTTCACGCAGGCCATCGCAAAGCGCGTGTCGGTGACACCGGTCCAGAGGGACGCCTTGCCGCCGCGGCTGTGACCGACCACGGCAACGTGCGCGGCATCGAGGAGCGGCTCCGTCTCGATCCAGTCCATGACGCGGCTCGCGCCCCAGGCCCAGGCAGAGAGCGTGCCCCAGTTGTCCTTCGGACGGTACTGAATCTTCATGTCTTCGAAACACGGGAAGACACCCTCCGTATTGCCCGAACTCCGGTCCGGCGCCACGTCCCCGTAGAAGAAGGAAATCGCCGCATACCCGCGGCGGACGATCTCCTCGACCGGCCAGTAGCCGCGGGAGCGCGGATTGTCCGCCTGAAGATAACGCTCCGCCGGGAGGCGGTTGATCAGCAGAAAGGCCGGGACCTTCTTTTCGCGCCTGGGAACGACGGCTGTGACAACAAAGGAATTGGTGCCGTACGGTCCGCCGTAGGAAATGCGCACGTCACGCCGAAACGCCGTTCCTCCGAACAGCTCGACGTCATCCCCGACCGGAGCGAAGGAAAGCTGCGCGGGACGCTCCACCGGTCGGTTGCCGAACACGTTGGTCTTGAAGAAAGCCAGCGTCTCCTCACGGAATCCGAGCGCATTCCAGGCGGCCACATCAGCCGTCCTTCCGGTCAGGCGTCCTTCGACCAGCGCGAACGACCGCGGCTCGAGGGAGAGCGAGAGACGGCCGTCCTGCACGACGGCAGGACGCGCCTGGAAGGCATGACGGGAGTCGAGTGTCTTGACTGTCACGTCTTCGAGGACGACGGACCCGAGGTCGACGGTAACCTCTCGCGAGACCGCCTGATTGAGATCGCCGGAGAACCGCACGACCAGCAGCGCAAACCGCCTCCCGTCGCACGCAGCCGCGCACCGCACCTCACGGGACGCATCCTCCGTGCGCACGGCGACGGACGTCGAAAGCGACCGCAGCGTCCGCCAGGCGTCGAACGCCCAGTAGGTCGGACGCGGCGCATTGTTCGCCGGATCGAACAGACCGTTGTAGCCGGACGGACGCGCATCGTAGTACGCCATCATGTCCACCGGCGCCGCCTGCGCGTCAACCAGGAAGGCCGCCGTGAACGCCGCACCCGTCTCGTTGCCGATCGCCCGCATCGATGCCACGTAGTCACCGCAGCGCCAACCGCGGATGTAGTTCCATTCCGTCAGGTGCGATTCGGCCTGGGGATAACCGCAGTCGTCGATCAGCTTGCGCCATTCGGCGGCCTTCGTCGCGACGGCCTTCGGATCGGCGGTGTAGAGATGCCAGGAGACGAAGTCGATCGGCACCTCGCGCTTGCGCATCTCGACGAGGAACTTGCGTCCCCACTTCTGCGAACCGGCGATGGCGGGACCGCCGATCCTGCGGTCCGGGAACTTCGCCTTCAGATGCTTGGCGACCGTCTCATAAAAATCATAGAACTCCGCAGGCATGCCACCCCAGGTCGCGTCCGAATGATCCGGCTCGTTCCAGATTTCCCAGTAGGCGACATCGGGGTAGCGATCCATCACCTTCTCGCAAATCCGCGCCCACTTGGCGAAATCCGCCGGCTTCGTATGGTACTTCTTCGCGCCGTGTTCGATCTTCTGTCCAAGCCGGTAGTAGATCTTCGCGCCCGATGCGCGGATCGACGCAAGATAGCCGTCCGTAAACGTGAAGTCGTAGGCCTTCGGATCGTTTTCGTCCGCAGAGAAATCGGGGAACACCGCCGAGATGTCGATCGAATGTTCGCCGCCGTAGCCGGGATTGAAGGACGAGTCATGCGTGCGCACGAACGGGATCGCGAGGGCGGCGAAATCCGCTGAATTACCGAGTTCCGGTGCGCGGGCGCTGCCGGATGGGCCGTTGTTGACGCCGTTCAGCGGCTTGACGGGACCGAGGGGGGATGACAGGTCGACGGACACCGTCAGCGGCGCGGCAACGGCCACCGACAGTGAAAGGATCCCGAGGGGCAAAAGGACGAGTCTCATCACCTCGCCTTCCTTTCCAGCGCCACAGCGGCATCCAGGAGCTTCGCCACCCGCGCGCGCCAGGCGAGAATCGGCGTCCCCGTCTCGGGATAGTGCGTGTCGCCGCGACACAGATCGTCCGTCACCAGCAGGAGCTCGTCGGCCTCGGACAGGAAGCCCTTCTCGTCGGCGACCTTCAGAGTTCCCGCGCGGACGTTCTTCGTCGCCGCATCGAGGAGCACGAGATACTCGTAGTCGTCCACGCCGTCGCGGATCTCCTTCAGGCGCAGGCACGGGAGGACCCCGTCGGGACCCGGATAGACGAGCATGCCGTCGCCGTTCGAGCGGAACATCGAATAGCAGTGCTCGATGCCGTAGAGAGGTCCCGCCGGCAGGATCTTCGGATCCTCGATGCGCCGCTCCTTCTCGAAACCATTCTCCCGCGAGGTCGTCTGGACCTTGCTCATCGCCGTCGCATAGTAGAGCATGCCGTCCGCCTTGTACTTCCACGGATAGAGTCCGCAGAGGACGCGCGTACCCGTCCCGAGGTTCTCGAGATGCAGGTTCGCATGCGGATGGTACGGCCAGTTGCAGGGATAGTACCAGACCTGCTTGCCGCGCGCCCGCGCCCGCTCGGCGTTCTTGCGCGAGCCGGCATAGCCGTCGGACGGCCAGACCCAGCAGTCGACCTCCTGCTCGGTGTCGCTCTTCACGCCGAAGGACCCGTCGAGGGCCGTGCACATCGTGCGCACCTCGGGATAGGCCGCCTTGACGGCGGCGTAGTCCCGCTTCATACCCTGGAACGCGCGCGTATCGGACATGCGGATCTCGTCGAAGCCGTAGAGATAGGCGGCCTTCGCCACGCCGTCCTTGCGCATCGGCTCGACGTGTGCGGCGACTTTCTCGACAATCGGTCCCGCGTTGTCATAGCCGAGGCAGTACCAGTTCGGCGAATCGGCGACCATGAGGTTGCGGAGCCAGGCGGGACGCACGTTGCGCACGCTCGCATAGATGTCCTGGGTCGGGATGTTGTGGTCGGAGAGAAGCCGGTGATAGCCGTACGCCACGTCCCAGAGCCGACGCACGCCCTCGGGCTCCTTGGACGGCTTGCCGTGGTCGCTCTTCAGGAACTCCCCGTAGCGGCGGATCGTCTCCTCGTCCTTCGCGTAGAGCTTGAGGAACGGATTCTTCGGCGAAAAGGTCGGCGAGCTGAACACCATCGGGAAGGTCCTCGCCTTCGGCAGTTCGAAGGCATGGACGGTGACCGTAAGGGGAACCTTCGCATACAGCGTCTTCGCCGCATCGCGGAACGCCACCGTTCCCGTATAGACGCCGGGCTTCGCCTGCGCCGAGGCGCGCACGTCCAGGAAGAACGGCTGGAAGCGGTGGGCGGCGAGGTCGATCGCCTTGACATGCTCGAGAATCGGATCGGGCGCCGTCTCGCGGAACGGCCGCGGCGGAATGTACGCGGGATCGGTCAGTGCGACGTAGCCAACGGGCGACAGGTTCATCGCCATGCCCTCCAACAGGTTGCCGTCCTTGTCGTACAGCGGCGAAACGGCCCAGGACAGCGCCTTGATCGGTTCGTCGGGATAGAGGACGACCTGCAGGCCCTCGGCTTCATTCCGGGCGAGGTCGAGCTCGGCCTTGCCGCGCATCGTGCCGCAGAAGACGTCGTCGCGCGCCACCTTGTCCGCCCCCGTGGCGAGTCCGTAAAGAATGCGCCCCTTCCCCCGCTCTGCGGCCGCAGCCGCCTCGAGCGCGCCGCGCTCGATCCACCGCGGCGCCTGGTCGCGGATGACGGCCAGACCTTCGTAGGCCTTGATCTTCTCGTCCATCGACGCCGTAGCGTTGCGCAGGGTACGATCGAAAGCCTCGAATCTCGCCTTGAACTGCTTCCGCGGTTTCTCCGCAGCGGTCCGTTCCTGATCCGTCAACCCCGCCACAGGCTCGTAGGCAAGGGCCGCAGCGACGGGTTCGCTGAACGTCTTCTCGTGGTTGTAGTCCGTGAGACGCATCCGGCAGCGGAAGCGCACCGGCTTCGCCAGCGTCGGGGCGATGTCTTTCGGCACGACGAGCTTCGCCTCGAGAAGACGCGCCGGGGCCCCGACGCCGGGGAAATGGATCTCGACCGCCGAGGTGCCTGCGGCGATCGGATTCTTGTTCTTCAGCTCCTCATGCTTCGGACGGGCCGTCAGAAGATGCACTTCGCCCCCGAAGGACCCGTTCGCGTTGTCGACCTCGGCATAGAACTGGTTGAAGGCGCGGAACTTGATGTCCGGGACGCCGATCTTGACCTGGACGGGCGCATAGGGCTTTCCGTTCGGCCCCTTCCCCGTCATGGGCTTCCCGGACGGCGTCCAGACGACCCATCCGTCCGGTTCGGCTTTCACGGTTCCGGCATCGGCCGGTTCGACGGCCAGGGCATCCGTCGGAAGCCAGTCCCCTTCCGTCAGGATCCTGGCGAACAGGACCGGCGTCGTCCC
>CAMEZU010000142.1 GCA_945947925.1 uncultured Verrucomicrobiota bacterium | reverse complement strand
TCCTTCTTCGTACCACGGAGGAGCGTACCGATGTTGTCACCGGCCTGGCCCTGGTCGAGGAGCTTGCGGAACATCTCAACGCCCGTGACGGCGGTCTTGGCCGTCGGCTTGAGACCGACGATCTCGACATCCTCACCGACCTTGATGACGCCACGCTCGACACGGCCCGTGACGACCGTACCACGACCTTCGATCGAGAAGATGTCTTCGATCGGCATGAGGAAGGGCTGGTCGAGAGCGCGCTCGGGCTCGGGAATGTAGCTGTCCAGAGCGTCCATGAGCTCGTCGATGCACTTGCACGCCGGATCGTCCTTCGACGTCGCCTGCGTGGCCGGATAGGCGGCGCCGCGGATCACCGGAGCGTTGTCGCCATCGTAGTCGTACTTGGAGAGGAGCTCGCGGACTTCCATCTCGACGAGGTCGAGCATCTCGGGATCGTCAACGAGGTCGCACTTGTTCAGGAAGACGACGATCTTCGGAACGCCGACCTGACGGGCGAGAAGGACGTGCTCGCGGGTCTGCGGCATCGGGCCGTCAACGGCGGACACGACGAGGACCGCGCCATCCATCTGGGCAGCGCCGGTGATCATGTTCTTGACGTAGTCGGCGTGGCCAGGGCAGTCGACGTGCGCGTAGTGGCGTTTGTCGGTAGCGTACTCGACGTGGGAGGACGCAATCGTAAGAATCTTGGTGGCGTCACGACGGCCGGCGGACTCGGAAGCCTTGGCGACCTGGTCGTACTTGATCTCGTCGCAGAGACCCTTGAGGGACTGGACGTGGGTGATGGCGGCCGTCAGCGTGGTCTTGCCGTGGTCGACGTGGCCGATGGTGCCGACGTTCACGTGCGGCTTGCCGCCGCGATCGAATGTTTCCTTAGCCATTTTCTGTCTACTCCTGTGAGTTGTTCTTGTTCTTCCCGCCCCCACCTGGAGCCACCTAGCGGAATCGAACCGCCGACCTCTTCCTTACCAAGGAAGTGCTCTACCTACTGAGCTAAAGTGGCACTCTTGTGAGACGAAAACTCGACTAGTATATCAAAACTTGGCCTCGTTTGACAAGGGGGTATTTTCAGTCTCGGACACAAATTTCAGGTTCAGTGACGTCGGATCGGACGAAATCTCGCGTTTTTCAATCGTCAGATCGCCTTTCTCGTCTCGTTCGGCGGTCCCGAATCGCCGCGCCTCCTCGCAGTCGCGCGCGATTTGCGCCTGCAGCTCGGCCAGCGAGGCGAAGCGCCGTTCGGGACGGAGATAGCGCCTGAGCGTGACGCACGGCGGAGGTTCCGCCGGCGGCGGCTCGAGGAAATGGACCTCCAGGACGGGCTCGGACCACGCCCGCTCGCCCATCGTCGGCGCACGGCCGAAGTTCGCGACGCCCCGCACGCCCCCTGCGGCGACGGCATAGACGCCGAGCGGCAGCCGCAGGCCAAGGTCGAGGCGGAGGTTCAGCGTCGGATACCCGAGGCCGCGCCCCAGCCCCTTGCCGGCGAAGGCCGTGCCGCGGACGACGAACGGACGCCCCAGCATCGCGGCGGCATCCTCGAGTTCGCCCGCTTCGAGCGCCTTGCGGATCCGCGTCGAGGAAATCGGCTCGCCCTTGTGCTCGGCATAGGGAACGACCGTCGTCTCGATGCCGTGCGCCCGCGCGAACGCGGCATCCCCCGCGCCGCCCTTCCCGAAGCGCCAGTTCGCGCCGCAGCGGATCCTGAGCGGTTCGGCGGGAATGGTCAGACGTTCGGACCAGCCCGTCGCATACCCCCTCAGCCTCTCGAGGAAGCGTTCCGGGGACCAGCCCGCGACGTCCGCATCGAAGTCGATTGCCGTCACGTGAACGCCCAGGTCCCTGATCGCCTGCGCCTTCTCGGCCCAGGACATGATGAGCCGCGGTGCGCGCTCGGGCGCGAGAAAGGCGAGCGGATGGTTCTCGAAGGTGAGCGCCACGTCGGCTCCGGCGAGAATCGCCCGGTGTCCCAAGTGCACCCCGTCGAAAAAGCCAACGGCGACGGTCATGCGAGCGCCTTGGAAAGCGGCAGGACGAGCGCGGCGAAATCGCGCATCTCCGTCTCGAGCAACCGGTCGAACGGAACGGCGTCCGCGACCGAGAACTTGCCGACCTGCGTCCGGCGAAGCGTCTTGAGGCACGCACCGCACCCGAGAGCGTCGCCCAGGTCGTTGACGAGCGTCTTCACGAGCAGGCCCTTCGACCCCTTGGTCTCGAACGCGACCTCCGTCGGATCGTCCGTCGCCGCCGTCGTCAGCCGGTACACGTGGGCCATGAACGGCTTGTGTTCGCCCGTCTCCGCGACCTCGTACTCGGCGCTTCCTTCCTTGCGGACGCTGCACCAGCGGCTTTCGGTCTGGAAGATGTCGCCCCTGAACTCCGAAAGCGCGGCTGCGAGCTTCTCCGGGGACGGCAGCGCGGCCGCCTCCGCAGGCGCGCCGACCGGCGCGCCGTAGACGTCGTGGGTGTTCGTCCGAAGGCCGAGCTTCATCGTGCCCGCGTAGGAGCGGTCCGCCCCCATCACGTCGCCGACGAACTTGTTGGCGTCGCCGATCAGTAGGACGAAGAGTCCCGACGCCATCGCGTCGAGCGAGCCGCCGTGACCGACCTTCACGAGGTTGAACTTGCGCTTCACCGTCTTGACGACGGACGAGAACGCGATGCCCGCGGGTTTGTCGACGAGGAGGAAGCCGTCGAGGTCCTCCAACATCTTAAGCTGGGTCAGGTTGGCCATCGGACTCCTGTTCCGCAATCGGAGGAAGCTTGTCGAGCAGCGCGAGGACCGCGTCACCGCGCTCGAGCGAGAGGTCGAGCTTGAAGACGAGCCGCGGCGTGAACTTCAGGCGCACCTCGCGGTTGATGATCTGCTGGAAGCGCTTCGCGTTGTGCTTGAGGTGCTGGAGCGCCGTCTCCTTGAGGGCGTCGTCGCCGAAGACGGACACCATCACGGTCGCGTCGCGCAGGTCCTTCCCGCACTTCACGTCCGTCACCGTGAAAAGCCCCGGCGCCACGCTGTCGCCCTGCATGACGGAGAACATCGACTCCGCGATGACCCGTTTCAGCAAGGAATTCACCCGTTCTAGTCTGTCAACTGCCATAGGCACCTATTATAGCAAAAATCAGAAAATCGGACATCCCGTCCGTGCCCAACCGCCTTGTCGCGTCTCACCTGATGCACAGGAGGAGGACGAGGTAGAGGACGAACGAGGCCAGCGCCAGCGCGCCTCGCCAGCACGTCAGCCGCCTGCACAGCAGCCCGCAGGTCAGAATCAGCGAAAACGGCAGGTCTCGCCAAAGGACGCCTTCCGGCACGCTCTCGACTTCACGGATCAAGGTGCTCGCGCCAACGACGACCACCGCGTTGAAGAAGTTCGAGCCGATGACATTGCCCAGCACGATGTCCGTCTCGCGTCGACGAAGCGCAGCCAGGGACGTCGCCAGCTCCGGCAGCGAGGTGCCGGCCGCCACGACCGTGAGTCCGATCATCAGCTCCGAGAGCCCCAGGCGCCGTGCCGTGACCACGCTGCCCCAGACCACCAGATGCGAAGCCAGGAGGAGCGTCGCCAGAAAGAAAAGCATGCCGACGGCCGAGACGCTCCCCGGCGCCTCCCTGTCCGGCCCGAGGCTCCTGGCGGATCTGCGGCCGAACCGCGCATACACCGCCACGACACCAACGAACAGCAGGATCGCGGCCGCGGCCATCGGACGCGTGATGCGGCCGAAACAGGCCAGCGACGCCCAGGATGCGGCCGTCACCAGGATCAGCAGCGGAACGGCCGCAAGGCGGACGCTCCGACGGATCCGAATCGGCCGCAGGAGACACAGGAAGCCGAGGATCACGGCGACATTGAAGATGTTGGACCCGTAGGCGTTGCCCAGGGACAGGTCCGAGTGTCCGCGACAAGCAGCCACCGCCGAGACCATAAGCTCCGAAAGCGACGTACCGAAGCCGACGATGACGAAGCCGACGACGAAGGACGACAGCCGCAACCGACGGGCCAGACAGGCCGAAGCCCAGACGAACCGGTCCGAACTCCACGCCAGAAGCCACAGTCCGCCGAAAAGGAACAGCAGAGCCTCGAAGAGCACGACGTCAGGATACATCGTCGCCTCCCTCCGTAGCCTTGCCCAGCCAGTAAAGTCCGACCACGGCCCCCACGGACAGTCCGATGACCACAAGCACGCTCGTCAGCATAAGCACCCCTTTCCGCCGCCCGTTCGGGGCAGCGGAAGGATGATACATCAAACGGGATGCCGAGTCGGTCGTTTCGACAACATTCCCGAGAATCAAGGCCCCTCAGGGCAGAAACATCGTCTGGTTCATTCTCGGGCGCGGAGGACCCGGCTCGAGCGCCGCTTAGAGCGAGCGCGGGAGCTGTTCCATCATGTAGCACTCGATGACGTCGCCGACGGCGAAGCCCTCGTAGTTCGCGAAGCACACGCCGCATTCCTGCTGGCCCGTGACTTCCTTGACCTCGTCCTTGAAGTGACGCAGCGTCTGGACCTGGCCGTCCCACACCTGCTCCTTCTTGCGGAGGATGCGGTAGCGCTCCTTCGCGACGAGCTTGCCGTCGAGCATCTGGGAACCCGCGATCTTGCCGAGCTTGCCGATGTCGTAGATCGCCTTGATCTCGGCGTGGCCGAGGACGACCTCCTTGTACTCCGGCGGCAGCAGGTCGAGCATCGAGTTCTTGACGTGGTCGATGAGCTCGTAGATGATGCGGAAGGAGTTGATCTTGACGCCGTCGTGACGGGCCTGCTGCTGCACGCCCGAATCGTTTCCGATGTCGAAGCCGACGATGATCGCCTTGCCGGCGGCCGCGCTCTTCACGTCCGTCATCGAGACGTTGCCCGTCCCCGTGCCGATCACGTTGAGGCCGACCTTCTCGCTCTTGATCTGGTTGAGCGCCTCGACGACCGCCTCCAGGGTGCCCTGGTTCTCGGACTTGACGACGACATTGAGCTCGCGCTTGCCCTCCGCGGCCATCCGCGAGAGGAGCGCGTCCAGGGTCGACGCCTTCGACGTGGAAAGCTCCTGCTCCTTGCGCTCCTGCGCCGCCTCTTCGGCAAGCGTGCGGGCGCGCTTCTCGTCCAGCATCACGCGGAACTCGGCACCCGCCTCGGGAACACCCGACAGGCCCGTGGCCTTCACCGGCATGGACGGCGGCGCCTCCTTGATGCGGCGGCCGTGGTCGTCGATGAGCGCGCGGACCTTGCCGAAG
>CAMEZU010000141.1 GCA_945947925.1 uncultured Verrucomicrobiota bacterium | reverse complement strand
AAGCCGAACAACTTCGACCGCCTCGGCGGCTACGAGAAGGTGCTGCGCATCAAGTTCGAGGCGGACTACCTCGAGCACCTCGTGTGGAACGGCTCGAAGATCCGCTGGGGGGTGAAGAAGGTCAAGGGTGAAGGTCAGGGTGAAGAGGTGGTGATCCCGGACGACATCCGCGAGCGCGTGCAGTTTGAGCTCGACACGATCAAGCTGATGGGCTTCCCGGGCTACTTCCTCATCGTGCGCGACTACATCCGCGCGGCGCGCGAGGAATGCGGCGTGTGGGTGGGTCCGGGCCGCGGCTCCGCCGCAGGATCGGCCGTCGCGTACGCGCTCTGGATCACCAACGTCGACCCGATCAAGTACGACCTCCTGTTCGAACGCTTCCTCAACCCCGACCGCATCTCGATGCCGGATATCGACGTCGACTTCGACGACGCGGGACGCGAGCGCGTCCTGGACTACGTGACGCGCCGCTACGGGGCGGACCACGTCGCGCACATCGTCACCTTCGGACAGATGGCGGCGAAGTCCGCGATCAAGGACGTCGGCCGCGTGATGGACTATCCGCTCGCGGACACGAACAAGCTCGCCTCGTACGTGCCCGAGGTGCCGAAGATCAACTTCAAGAAGGCCCGCGCCGCCTCCCCCGAACTTGAGGCGGCGTTCAACTCGCCCGACCCCGTCGTCCACAAGCTGATGGAGCGCGCGGGCCGGCTCGAGGGCTGCATCCGCCAGCCGGGCGTCCACGCCTGCGGCGTCATCATCTCGCGCGACCCGATCGCGGAGACGCTGCCCGTGATGCCCACGCCGGAGAAGGGCGGCGGCAAGAAGACCGAGAAAGCGGGTGAAGGCGGAGAGAAGCAGGAGAAGCTCCTCACGACGCAGTACGACGGACACTTCGTGGAGCCCGTCGGTCTCCTCAAGATGGACTTCCTCGGCCTCAAGACGCTGACGGTCGAGAAAGAGTGCGTCAACCTGCTCGGCAAGGACAATCCGCGCGTCCCCGAGTTCCTGCGCGGACCCGACGGCTTCCTCGATCCGGACAAGATTCCCGACGACGACAAGGAGACGTACGAGCTCTTCGGCCGCGGCGAGACGACGGGCCTCTTCCAGTTCGAGTCGGACGGCATGAAGAAGCACCTGATGGCGCTTCAGCCGGAGCGTCTCACCGACCTCGTCGCCATGAACGCGCTGTACCGTCCGGGGCCGATGGCGTACATCCCGGACTTCATCGACCGCAAGCAGGGCCGGAAGCCGGTCGTCTACGACCATCCGGAGATGGAGCCGCGCCTGAAGGACACGTACGGCATCACCGTGTACCAGGAACAGGTGATGCTGCTCTCGCGCGACCTCGCCGGCTTCACGCGCGGCGAGTCGGACAAGCTCCGCAAGGCCATGGGCAAGAAGCTCATGGACATCATGGCCGAGCTGAAGGCGAAATTCGTGAAGGGGTGCCTCGCGAACCCGAAGTTCCGCATCGGCGAGTGGCAGGACGAGGAGAAGGCCACCGCGCTCATCGAGAAGATCTGGAAGGACTGGGAAGCGTTCGCCTCGTATGCGTTCAACAAGTCCCACTCCGTGTGCTACGCGTGGGTCGCGTACCAGACGGGCTACCTGAAGGCGCACTATCCGGCCGAGTTCATGTGCGCGCAGATCTCGTCCGAAATCGGCAACTTCGACAAGCTCCCGGGCTTTGTCGCCGAGGCGCAGGCGATCAACCTCGACCTGCGGCTCCCCGATGTGAACGAGTCGGGCGCGCGCTTCGTGCCGACGCCGGACGCGAAGGGCATCCGCTACGGTCTCGGCGGCATCAAGGGCGTGGGCGAACTCGCCGCAGAGGCGATCGTCGCCGAGCGCGAGAAGAACGGTCCGTACACGGGTTTCATGGACTTCTGCATGCGTCTGGCGGGCTCGAACGCGGTGAACAAGCGCGTCCTCGAGAACCTCACCCGGACGGGCGCGTTCTCCACGCTCGAGCCGAACCGCGCGAAGCTCTACACCAACATCGAGTACGCGCTCAAGAAGGCGCAGCAGAAGGCGAAGGACGACGCGAGCGCGCAGGGCAACTTCTTCGACCTCATGGCCGGCGGCGAGGAAAAGGCGTCCGACGACGAGCTGAGGGACTGTCCCCCGTTCACGCCGGTCGAGGACCTGAAGAACGAGCGCGACCTGCTGGGCGTCTACGTCTCGGGACATCCGCTCCAGAGCTGCCGCCGCATCATCTCGGAAGTCTCCGAGGCGCTGATCCGCACGCGCGCGCCGGGGGCGAAGGAGGATACGCTCGAGTACGTGCCGTTCTCGCTCGACAAGATCGCGAAGAAGAAGCCGGACGAGGAAGAAGGTCCCGCCAGCGAGGGCGATCCCCTCGGCGAAGAGGTCGAGGTGGAGGTGGAGAAGTTGGACGGGGACGACGACGCGCCCGAGGCCGAGGCGGCGAAGGTCCTTTCGCCGATTGACGAGCTCCTCTCCCGCGCGAAGGACGACGACTGGCAGCTGAAGGGACTCGCGCGCAATATCGTGCGGGCGAAGGGCGAGGTCCCGTGGAACGACAAAAAGGCCTTCGATTCGGCGGTCAACAAGGAGAAGGCGAAGCTGGCGAAGCGGTTTGCGAACAAGGAGCTCGATGCGAGGCTCCTCAAGCGGATCGAGGTGCGCGTCGTCGCGATCCTCGAGTCGTGCTCGGTCAAGGTCCCGAAGCCGCGTCCCGACGGATCGGTGGGCGAGAAGTGGGCGATCCTGGGGCTGGACGACGGCACGGGCCAGGCGGACGCGATGTGCTACGCGAACCCGTGGAAGAAGTTCAACCAGCCCGACCCGTCGAAGCCCGCGGTGATCGAGCCGTGCGTGGACCAGCTCGTCCTCGTCTGCGGCGAGGTGACGCACCGGACGAACTACGACAAGGACGACCTCGTCAAGGCGAATCCGCAGGTCGGCGACGTCTCCTTCAGCGTGAAGGAGGTCTATCCGCTCGAGAAGGCGCTGCCGCTCGTCTCGAAGGGCGTGAAGCTCCGGCTCCGCTACGAGGATCCCGACCTCCTCAAGAAGGTCGAGGCCGTGCGCGACGCGGCGCAGAAGAATCCGGGTCCGACGCCGGTCGGGGCGACGCTCCGCTACAGGGACGGGACGGTGCTGACGGTGGACTTCGGTCCCCTCTGCCAGACGGCGGTGAACATCGGCTTCCTCTCCCTCCTCGCCAAGGCCGTTCCCCAGAACGACGTCGACTTCCATCCCGAGGACAAGATGACCCTCGCCCCCCGCGAACCGAAGCCCTGGGAGCGGTGAGCCGGGCGGGGCGCCGTCGCTTCTGCAACGCAATTAGATATTTTCATATCGGTAGTTGACATACGATAAAAAAATATCGTATACTATTTGTCAAGTTTCCCGGACGAGCGGTTCGTGCGGGCTTCAGTGCCAACGAAAGAGAGAAAAGCATGGCTAAGACGACCAAGACGAAGACGGCGGCGGAGAAGGTTCCCGCGGCTGCTCCTGTTGTGGACGATGCGGCTGCCAAGGCGGCGGCTGCTGAGAAGGAGGCGAAGGAATTCGCCGAACTGATCGCGAAGGTGCGCGCGGCGCAGAAGAAGTTCTCCACCTATTCGCAGGAACAGGTCGACAAGATCTTCCGTGCGGCGGCGCTGGCGGCGAACAACATGCGCATTCCGCTCGCGAAGGACGCGGTCGCCGAGACGGGCATGGGCATCGTCGAGGACAAGGTCATCAAGAACCACTACGCGGCCGAGTACATCTTCAACACGTACAAGAACATGAAGACGTGCGGCGTCATCGAAGAGGACACCGCGTTCGGCATCCGCAAGATCGCGGAGCCGGTCGGTCTCGTCGGCGCGGTGATCCCGACCACGAACCCGACCTCCACGGCCATCTTCAAGTCGCTCATCTGCCTCAAGACGCGCAACGGCATCATCATCAGCCCGCATCCGCGCGCCAAGAAGTGCACGTACGACGCCGCGATGGTCGTCTACGAGGCCGCCGTCAAGGCGGGCGCGCCCGAGGACATCATCGCCTGCATCAAGGAGCCCTCGATCGCGGCGACGCAGATGCTCATGAAGGAAGCGGACTGCATTCTCGCGACGGGCGGCCCCGCGATGGTCAAGGCGGCCTACAGCTCCGGCAAGCCGGCCCTCGGCGTCGGTCCGGGCAACACGCCGGTCATCATGGACAGCTCCTGCGACGTCAAGCTCGCGGTGAGCTCGGTCATCCACTCCAAGACGTTCGACAACGGCATGATCTGCGCCTCCGAGCAGAGCGTCATCGTCGACGACAAGATCTACGACGAGGTCAAGAAGGAGTTCGCGTACCGCGGCTGCTACTTCCTCAAGCCGGCGGAGCTCGACAAGGTCCGCAAGATCATCCTCACCGAGGCGGGAACCGTGAACCCGAAGATTGTCGGCCAGAAGGCCGTGACGATCGCCAAGCTCGCGGGCGTGGACGTCCCGGCCGAATCGAAGATCCTCATCGGCGAGGTGAAGTCCGTCGAGGTCTCCGAACCCTTCGCGCACGAGAAGCTCTCGCCGGTCCTCGCGATGTACCGTTCGAAGGACTTTGCGGACGCGGTCAACAAGGCGGAGAAGCTCGTTGCGGACGGCGGCTACGGCCACACATCGTCGATCTACCTCGACAAGCGCAACAACGAGGCGAAGCTCGCGGAGTTCCAGGCCCGCATGAAGACCTGCCGCATCCTCGTCAACACGCCCTCGTCGCAGGGCGGCATCGGCGACATCTACAACTTCAAGCTCACCCCGTCGCTCACGCTCGGCTGCGGCAGCTGGGGCGGCAACTCGGTTTCGCAGAACGTCGGTGCGATGCACCTCATCAACGTCAAGACGGTCGCTATCAGGAGAGAAAACATGCTGTGGTTCCGTGCGCCTGAAAAGGTCTATCTCAAGAAGGGCTGCCTCCCTGTCGCGCTCAAGGAAGTGAGCGAGGTCTGGAATCGCAAGCGCGTGTTCATCGTGACGGACTACTTCCTCTACGCGAACGGCTACACGAAGCCGATCGAGAAGAGTCTCGAGGAGCAGGGCTGCGCGGTCGCGACGTTCTCGAACGTCGCCCCGGATCCGACGATTGCCTGCGCCCAGGACGGCGCCCGCCTCATGGCGGAGTTCAAGCCGGACTGCATCGTTGCGGTCGGCGGCGGTTCGGCGATGGACGCCGGCAAGATCATGTGGGTTCTCTACGAGCACCCCGAGTGCGACTTCCTGGACATGGCCATGCGCTTCATGGACATCCGCAAGCGCGCCTACACGTTCCCGAAGATGGGCGAGA
>CAMEZU010000140.1 GCA_945947925.1 uncultured Verrucomicrobiota bacterium | reverse complement strand
TTTGGTATAATACTCTCCAATGGATTCAAAACGTACATTCTGGGACAAGGTCAACCTGTTCGTGGCGACGGGTTTCGGGATCGGGCTGGTCGTTCCGTTCGCGCCGGGGACGTTCGGGAGCGCGGCGGGGGTGGCGCTGGCGTATGCGACGACGCTGCTGCCGGTCTGGGCGCAGGTCGTCGCTTGCCTCGGCCTCACGCTGGCCGCGATTTCGTTCTGCGGGTCGGCAGAGCGGATGCTCGGGATCAAGGACGACGGACGCATCACGGCGGACGAGTGGATGCTCTATCCGCTCGCGCTCATCGGCATTCCCGTCGGGGATCTGCCCTGGTACGCGATGGCCGCGTTCTTCCTCGTCATCCGCGCGATCGACATCGTCAAGCCGCCGCCGGCGCGGCAGCTGCAGGCGATCCACGGCGGCTTCGGCATCGTCATTGACGACTTTTTCGCGAACCTCTACTCGCTCGGCCTCAACTGGGCGCTCTACGTCTACCTGTTCAAATGACCGACCACATTCTCCGCGTCACCGATCCCTGCCAGCCGCTTCCCGTCGACCTCTCGCGTCCGCTTGAAATCGAGGTCGGCTGCGGCAAGGGACAGTTCCTCACCAAGCGCGCGAAGGCGAATCCCGGCTGCGACTTCCTCGGCATCGAACGCATGCTGGACCGCGTGCGGCTCTTCGACGGCAAGTGCCGCCGGGGAGAGATCGACAATGCGCGCGTCCTGCGGCTCGAGGCGCTCTACACGTTCCACTACCTTCTGCCGGACCACCACGCGCGGACGGTCTACGTCTTCTTCCCCGATCCCTGGCCGAAGAAGAAGCACCACTCGCACCGCCTGTTCGGTCCGATCTTCCGCACGGCCCTCTGGAAGCGCCTCGAGCTCGGCGGCAAGCTCGAGTTTGCGACCGACCACCAGGAATACTTCGAGGAGGTCTGCGCCGGCTTCGCGGAAGACCCGCGCTTCGTCCGCACCTTCCCGATGGCGCGTCCGAAGGAAGTCTGGACCGAGTTCGAGACGATGTTCCGCGAGCAGGGCCTGCCGATCTACAGCGCCTGCTGGAAGTCCGTCCCCGCAGACGACGCCCCGCTCGCCCCCCTGACAATCCCCCCCGAGCGAGAGCCGCGCGAGGGCATTGTCCGTCGCTCCGCGTGTGATTAACGGAGGGGCCACATGGGTCTCATGTCTCGTGTCTTGCGTCTCCGTTCACGTCTCGTGTCTCACGTCTCACGTCCTGCCGGCCCGTCCGGCGGGGCTTGTCGGGGACGTGAGACATGAGACGTGAGACGTGAACGGAGACGCGAGACGATGAGACGTGAGACGTGAGAGAAAGGCCCGCTTAAACAACTTTTCCATTGCTTAACTTGAAATTGAGATTGCCATGACGACACCTATCCTTTCCCGTATGACGACCGAGCTGGGGATTTCTGCTCCTCAGATCTCGGCTGTTGAGAAGCTTCTTTCCGAAGGCTCCACCGTTCCGTTCATTGCGCGCTACCGCAAGGAGGCGCACGGCAATCTGGACGAGGTCCAGATCGGTAAGATCCAGGAGCGGCTCGCCTACTACACCGAGCTCGAGGACCGCAAGGCGACGATCCTGAAGTCCATTGCGGACCAGGACAAGCTCACCGAAGAGCTCGAGGCGAAGATCCGCGGCTGCTTCCAGAAGAGCGCGCTCGAGGACCTCTATCAGCCGTACAAGCCGAAGCGCCGCACGCGCGCGCAGGTCGCGAAGGAGAAGGGCTTCGAGCCGCTTGCGGACGCGATCTGGAACGGCGAGGCGTATGCTGCCGAGACGTCCGGCGAGGACCTCCAGTACGCGCGCGACATCCTCGCCGAGCGCATCGCCGACATGGCCGAGGTGCGCGGACTCGTCCGCCGCGCCTTTGCGACGAAGTCCGTCGTGAAGAGCGAGGTCGTGTCCCCGAAGCCAACGGAGCCGACCAAGTTCGAGCAGTACTACGACTTCAGCGAGTCGATCGCGACGATCCCGTCCCACCGCTACCTCGCGATCCGCCGCGGCCAGGCCGAGAAGGTGCTGTGGGTGAAGCTCGAGCTCGACAAGGAGCCGGTGCTCGAGGACATGATGGACCTGATGCCGAACGATTCCGAGCAGGTTCGCCTTGCGGCCGAGGACGCCTACAAGCGGCTTCTGGCGCCGAGCTGCGAGATCGACGTTACGGTGGAGAAGAAGATGGAGGCTGACCGCGCGGCCGTGGACGTGTTCGCGGAGAACCTCCGACACCTCCTCCTCGCGTCCCCGCTGGGCGAAAAGGCGGTGCTGGCGATCGACCCGGGCATCCGCACGGGCTGCAAGGTCGCGATGATGGACGCGACGGGCAAGTATCTTGGCAAGACGGTCATCTTTCCGCAGCAGAAGCCGGAGGAGTCGGCGAAGACGATCGCGCTCATCATCAACAAGTACCGTCCCGAGGCGATCGCCGTCGGTAACGGCACTGCGGGACGCGAGACGGAGGCCTTCTGCCGCCAGACGGTGAAGCGTCTTCACGAGCAGCATCCGGAGATTCCCTCGCCGATCGTCGTGAGCGTGTCCGAGGCGGGCGCCTCGGTGTATTCCGCGTCCGAAATCGCGCGTCAGGAGTTCCCCGACCTCGACCTCACGGTGCGCGGCGCGATCTCGATCGGACGCCGTCTGCAGGATCCGCTGGCGGAGCTCGTGAAGGTCGATCCGAAGGCAATCGGCGTCGGACAGTACCAGCACGACGTCCACCAGCCGCTCCTCGGCGCGAAGCTGGACGAGGTCGTGGTCAGCTGCGTGAACGGCGTGGGCGTGGAGCTGAACACGGCGTCCGCCCCGCTCCTGGAGCGCGTCTCGGGCGTGAGCGCGTCCCTCGCGAAGGCGATCGTCGCGTACCGCAACGAGCACGGCAAGTTTGCGAGTCGCGAGGAACTCAAGAAGGTGAAGGGACTGGGCGCGAAGGCGTTCGAGCAGTGCGCGGGCTTCCTGCGCATCCGCGGCGCGGCGAATCCGCTCGACGCGTCGGCGGTTCATCCGGAGCGGTACGCGCTCGTCGGACAGATGGCGAACGACCTGGGGATGTCCGTGAGCGACCTCGTCGGGAACGCGCTGGCGGCGAAGAAAATCGACGTCAGGAAGTACATCACGAACGAGGTCGGCGAGCCGACGCTGAGGGACATCGTGAACGAGCTGGTGAAGCCGGGACGCGATCCGCGCGCGGTCTTCGAGCCGCCGAAGTTCCGCGAGGACGTGACGAAGATCGAGGACGTGCGCGAGGGGATGAAGCTCGAGGGTGTCGTCACGAACGTGACCGCGTTCGGTGCGTTCGTGGACATCGGCGTGCATCAGGACGGACTCGTCCACCTCTCGGAGCTGTCGGACAACTACGTCACGGACCCCGCGTCCGTCGTGAAGGCGGGCGACCGCCTGCAGGTGACGGTGATCGGCGTGGACCGCGCGCGCGGGCGCATTTCGCTGTCGGCGAAGAGCCGTCCCACGATCGGTGCGGCGGGCGTCGGGGGCGGAGCGGCAGGCGGTGGAGCGCGCCGCGGCGCGCCGCGCACGTCGTTCGGTCCCAGCTCCGGCAAGGGCAGCTTCAGCTGCAATCCGTTCGCCAACCTGTGAGGGGCTGTATCCGGGGCCAGACTTTGCCCTGAAAAAGTGGCGCGGAGTGTCCGACACCTCGCGCCAGAATTAGACGCTCAGATGCACTTTTGCTCAGATGCTCAGATGCCGAGCACCCCGAAGGCACAGAAGGCAATTGACATACCTACCTGAAGGTATGTATAATATGGGCCTATGAAATTATTTCCTGAAGGGATTGCCGTCGTTGCGCTGGCTGTTGTGGCCGGGTGCGGGACGATTCGGGCGGCGCGGGAGACGCAGGAGCGGCTGGCGCCTCGGGGGACGCCTGCGGAGGCGGCTTCGCGGGTGGCACCTGTCGTCGACCTGAAGGGGTGTCCGATGCGGGCGCTGGTCGAGTTCGCGCTCGCGAACCGTCCGTCGATGCAGAGTGCGGTGCTGGACGTGCAGGACGCGCGGCTGGCGCTGAAGGAGATTGCCTCGGACGCGCCGATCGCGTCGGCGACGCCGTGGAATGCGGCGGGGCTGAACGGGTCCTTCGGCTATACCGAGTCCTCGCCGAGCGCGCATTTCTCCGACCTGGGCCACACGCGGCGCGGAAAGCCGTCCGGCTCGCTGTCGCTCGACCTTCTGATCTGGGATTTCGGGCGCAACGCGGCGCAGGCGAAGGCGCAGGCGGAGCGGGTCGTGGCGGCGGAGCAGAACTGCGTCCAGCAGGGGTATCAGGTCTTCGACGACGTGGCGGGGGCGTATTTCACGCTGCTGCAGAACGAGGCCTTGCTGGAGGTCGCGTACACGAACCGGGCGGAGTACGCGGAGCACCTGCGTCAGGCGGAGCTGAAGCTGGAGCTGGGCGAGGCGAAGGAGCTGGACGTGATGAAGTCGCGGCTGGACCTTGCGAAGTCGGATCAGGAGCTCGTGGCGGCGTCCAACGACCTGGTGACGGCGGGGGCGAACCTGATGGCGGCGATGGGCATTGATGCGTCGACGGGCTCTGCGGAGACGGTGCTCGGGGTGCGGATCGGCGGGCTTGACCGGGTGCTGCGGGCGTTGCCGGATTCGGCGACGGGGGCGGAGGCGGCCTTTGACTTCGCGTGCACGAACGCGCCGGCGATGCAGGTGGCGCGGGCGCGGCTGCGGTCGGCGTCCGCGGACGTGGATTACGCGGTCGCGAACCTGATGCCGAGCGTGTCGGCGTCGCTGTCGCTCAACTGGACGGATCCGCTCTGGTACTGGCGCTGGGGCGTGGACGCGGTGCAGTCGCTCTTCACGGGCTTTCGGAAGACGACGGCGGTAGACCGTGCGCGAGTGGCGCTTGAGAGCGCGGCGGCGGCGGTGGCTCACGAGGAGCAGCAGCTGTCGAAGGACCTGGAGCTGGCGATCGCGGAGCGGGACAACGCGGCGGAGGCGCTGCGGACGGCGATTGTCTACGTGAAGCAGGCGCGGGAGAATCTTGAGACGGTGAAGGCGCAGTACGAGGTGGGCGACGTGAGTCGGGTCGACTTCACGGACGCGGTCTCGGAGTACACGAAGGCGCTCGGGGAGCGGATTCGGGCGTTCTACCGCGGACAGGTGGCGGAGGCGAGTCTCTTCCGCCTGCTGGGGCTGCCGCCGGCTTACATCGAGGAACAGTGGATTACGGAGGACTTGAAATGAAGAAAATCGTCATCGTCGTCGCGGTGCGGATCGGGACGACCTCCTGCTGTTCGCTCTTGCCCGTCTC
>CAMEZU010000139.1 GCA_945947925.1 uncultured Verrucomicrobiota bacterium | reverse complement strand
CCGCATCGGCAAGATCGTCAAGAGTTACATCGCTCCAGCCGAGATCCGCCTTCTCGGAAATATATGCGCCGCTCTCGCCGCCGTATGAATACGCGGCGCTTCTAAATAACGTTTCAAGTTCAATATTGCCGACATGAACATCTTCGTCCGCAGCGATCGTCTCGCCGACACCGGAAAGTACGACATCGTTGTTATCGGACCATGAAACGGTATCACCGTTCACATCGACCCAATTAGCGCCTTTCCATAAATTGTCCTGCGCGGCGTCGGCCCATTTTAAAACGGGCGGCTCAAGCGCATGAAGGATCGCCTCGGCTACCGCGACAGGATCGCCGTCGACGGGCGTCGCCTCAAGCGTCGCGCTCGGGAAAGTTCTGTTGAGAGTAGAGACGAATGAATCATATTCTGTCTGAGTCTTTACGCCGTCGGCAATATCGAAGAACGCCTGCCAACGCTCTGCATAATAATGTTTCATCAGCCCCGCGTAGCTGCGGTGAGCGTATTCGGAAAGAACGCTCGTCCCGTTCGCACCTAAGGTCCACGTGGTTATCATGCGGCGATAGGCCGCGACGCCCGTATCGGGAGCCTTCGTTTGAACGCGGGCCTCCTTTTTGTCGAGCCGCCATTCATCGGAGCAGGCGAGAATCTGATCGGCAAGATTAATAAACTTCATAAAATCAGCGCGCAGCTTAGAGGAAGTGGCGCACTGCGGCAACATCTCACGCGCCTTATCGGCGAGAATCTGCTGAAAAATTTCAACAAAATCATAGCGGAAGGTTTCAAGACCGAGAAGCTCAGGCTTCGCCTTGGCCGAAGCGAGATAAAGCCGCGCCGCCTCGATGAGCACCTGACGTGGATAGGGCGTACCTGTCGTCGGACCCCACGCTGAAACGCATGTCACATTATACGAGGGATTTGCGCAGAAAACGCTTTCGATCGTACCCTGCTGATTCCTCGCGCAGTCCCACACGCTCGTCGAGCAGATATGATGGGCGAGAGCGAGATTGGCGTCCGTATAGCCGTAACGGCGAAGGCGATAATCCTCAAGCCATTTCGGGAGGTCGGCGTCTGAAATATTCTGGGAAGCGCTGTCGGGCTTGGTAAAAGCGTCGGCGAAGATATCGTAGCTCGACGGATTTGTCTCAAGCCCCTCAGACAACAGGCCGTATCCCCTAAAGCTGTCCGCAGCGCCTGTTCCCGAGCCGGGAATATTGCCGAGATTTCTAAAGCGCCTGAATGCTCCGTGCATACCGGTATTGCCGCCGAAGTTCATCACTTCAACCCAGACCCAGGGAAGATATTCTCCCGTCGTCTTGTTTACATACGAGGCGCTCGAAGTTCCGGTATTGTGCATCCCTTGATCCAGCGCCTGAATCAGAGTGTATTTCGGATCTAAACCGTTGCGTAGATTTTGAACGGGCGAGCCCTGCCAGCTTTGCAGAATCCATATGACGCCCGGGAAGGCGGCCTGCTGGTACCTTTGAGCTTTGACGGCGCAAAGACGCTGATCGTCGGCGGACATGGAAGAGGGAGGTGCACTTTCATGAAAAAGATCGCCGCCTAAGAACTTTGGATAATCAGCCGCATGATTAAGAGCATAGACCTTCTTTATATTGGCATACCACTTTTCAGAAAACGTTTGAAACGCTCCGCATGTAGGATCGAGAATATCGGGATTCTTGAATCCTGCGACCCATTCGCCGGTACGGAAAATACGCGAATCGGCGAGCTGATCATCGGCGGTAGAAGAAGGAATCAAGCCCACAAAGCCTTGAAAGATAGGTTCAATCCCGACTTCGCGCAGAGCGCCCACCATCCATTGGCCGAGCGTCGCGTCGCGCTCGATCTGCTCGGCGCTGACGGGGCCGCCCAAGCCTTGGAGATTGCCCATGTGCCACCATGCCGACGCCGCGTCGTCCGCAATATAATTCTTGCGCTGCTCCTCCGAATAGCCCATATCCTTAAGTGTCAAATCCCAGACCTTCTGAAGCCCCGCCGTCATAAGGGCGATATTGTAGCCCTGAAGCGCGAGGCGGTCGATCTCCTTCTGCCATTCCGCCTGACCCCAAAACGCCATCGTGTATGAAATCGTGCAATAGTTGTAGGCGATCGCATAAGGATGAAGAGGTTTTACCGTGATTTCAGACGGAGGCAAAGGCCACTCGGTTGGAATGCGGCTCGCGCACCACGAAATATGGCCCTTGGCGATATCGCGGATGTAACGCCCGAGCGCGAGCGCGGCGGAGCGAGCATTCGTCGCACGGATCAGAATCTTTCCATCCTGCGCGGAAAGACGCGCTTCATCGCCCGCAGCATCAAGTAGTTCCTGAAACTCGACCTTCGCGGCGAGATCAGGACTTACGCGCCCTGCGAGCGCTTGGATACCGGTAAAATCCACCGCCGCGAACGCCGATGAAAATCCGAAAAACATAACACTGAAGAAAACGACAGCTTTATTACATTTTTTCATGGAAAATATTATATCATCTCGCTCTTGAAAAGAGAAGACTCTTTGATGGGGGTGCGATTTGTCAGGAATCATAGTGACAAGATGGTCGAGAATTGATATTATTATTCAAAATCTTTGAAAGGATTTTCGAATGAAGAAGATTGGAGCATTGGCGTTTCTGGCGGCACTGATGGTCGGCGGCGCGGGAGCGGGCGAGCGGTCGAGCTTTGACTTCGGCTGGCAGTTCAAGTACATGGGGAAGGACTTCGAATGCGCGACGGCGGTGCCGGCGGACCGGGACGGGTTCAAGGACGTCCAGCTGCCGCACGACTGGGCGATCGAGTCCCCGTTCCTCGCGAACGAGCCGAACGAGACGGGCAAGCTCCCCTGGAACGGCAACGCGTGGTACGTGAAGGACTTCGAGGTTCCCGCTGGTTTCGATGCGGCGAAGGAGAAGTGGTTCCTCGACTTCGACGGCGTGATGCAACGGCCGGTCGTCTTCGTCAACGGACAGAAGGCCGGCGAATGGAAGTACGGCTACGCGTCCTTCCGCATCGATGCGACGCCGTTCCTGAAGCCGGATAAGAACACGGTCGCGGTCCACGTCTCCAATCCGCCGCGCTCCACGCGCTGGTATCCGGGCGCGGGCATCTACCGCAACGTGTGGCTCGAGAAGACGGGCGACGTCCACATCGACTACAACGGCGTGTGCGTCACGACGCCGGTCGTCACGAAGGACAAGGCGGTCGTGAAGGTTGAGACGACCGTCGTCAACGAGGACACGAAGTATCCGAAAGGCGTTTACGTCGTGACGCGGCTTAGCCGGCTGAAGCACATCAAGCTGAATCGGAAGCTTGAGGCCGCCCCGTGCGGCATCACGCTCAAGCCGGGCGAGACGAGAACGATTGAGACCGAGATCACCGTGCCCTCGCCGCATCTCTGGTCCGTCGAGGATCCCGCGCGCTACGGACTTGAAGTCCTTGTCTTCCCTACGAGCAAGGTGCGCCAGCCTGACGAGAAGGCATACGATACGGCGCGTCTCGCGATCGGCCTCCGGTCGATCGAATGGAAGAAGGAGGGTTTCTTCCTCAACGGCAAGCGTGTTCCGTTGAACGGCGTCTGCGAGCACCACGACCTCGGTTGCCTCGGCGCGGCGTTCTATGCGAAGGGCTACGAGCGGAAAATCCTAAAGCTCAAGGAGATGGGCTGCAACTCGATCCGCATGACGCACAATCCGCCGGCGCCGGAGGTGCTGGACCTTTGCGACCGCTACGGCATCCTCGTCATCGACGAGCTCTTTGACATCTGGAAGCGTCAGAAGGTGGACAAGGTCTGGGGGTATCACCGCTACTGGAACGAGTGGATGGCGAAGGATGTTCGCAACTTTGTGATGCGCGACCGCAACCATCCGTGCGTCATCGCGTGGTCCGGCGGCAACGAAGTGCCCGAGAACGACGCGCACGGGGAGAGCCTTGAGACGGCGCGGGTGCTGAAGGCGGAGTTCAAGAAGTACGACACGACGCGTCCCTGGACGGTCGGGACGAACAATCCGGCGGGCAAGGACAACGGCTTCTCGGAAATCCAGGACGTGTTCGGCTTCAACTACAAGCCGCACCTCTACGCCGAGTTCCGCAAGAAGTATCCGAACCAGCCGCTCTACGGTTCCGAGACGTGCTCGGCGATTTCCGCGCGCGACGAGTACTTCTTCCCGTTCCGCTGGGGACAGGGCAGCGGGAACCGCAACTACCAGGTGTCGAGCTATGGACAGTGCGCGGTGCCGTGGGGCAACGTCGCGGACCAGGAATGGGCGAAGCAGGAGGAGAACGCGTTCGTCGCGGGCGAATACGTCTGGACGGGCTTCGACTATCTCGGCGAACCGACCCCGTACAATCTCGACGCGTCGAACGTCAATAACTTCAACGACCTCCCCGAGGCCGAGAAGAAGGCGATGATGAAGAAGCTCGAGCAGACCGCGGGCAAGGCGCCGAGCCGCAGCTCGTACTTCGGTCTCATCGACCTCGCGGGTTTTCCGAAGGACAACTTCTACCTGTACCAGAGCCACTGGGCGCCGGAGACGAAGATGGCGCACATCCTGCCGCACTGGAACTGGCCGGGACGCGAGGGACAGGTGACGCCGGTCGTCGTCTATTCGAGCGGTGACGAGGCGGAGCTTTTCCTCAACGGCAAGAGCCAGGGCGTGCGCAAGCGCGGGGACAAGGCACAGGGGACGTTCAAGCAAAAGGGCATCGAGGTCGGCAAGAACGACTACCGCTTCGTGTGGGAAGAGGTTGCCTATCAGCCCGGGACGCTTGAGGTCAAGGTGAAGAAGCACGGCAAGGCCTGGGCGACGGCGACGCGCGTGACGACGGGCGAGACGGCGAAAGGCGAGGTCCGGTGCGACCGCAAGAGCCTCGGCAACGAGGGACACGACCTCGCGCATCTCGAATTCGCGCTCGTCGATGCGAAGGGGAACGTCGTGCCGACGGACTGCCGCGAGGTGTCGTTTGCGGTGAAGGGCGAGGCGGCAAAGCTGATCGGCTTCTGCAACGGCAATGCGACGGACTGGACCTCGATGCAGGATCCGAACCAGAAGTTCTACAACGGACGCATCCTCGCGGTTCTGCGCGGCGAACGCGGCAAGACCGGGCGGGTCACGGTTGTCGCGACCCCGAAGGGACTGGCCCCGGTCACGTTTGAGATTACTGTTCGCTAAAGGATGTTGTAACCTTTTCCCGGCTTCTGCGTCGTCCAGGTGTTCGGGAATGGCGTTCCGCGCGGGCAGCGCCGGCATCGGGTGTAAACTAAAAATGTAAGGGCCGGCCCTACGGGCGGCCCTCACATTTTTCT
>CAMEZU010000138.1 GCA_945947925.1 uncultured Verrucomicrobiota bacterium | reverse complement strand
CAGTCCTTTCCGCCGCTTGACCTATGTCATACAATTTTGATAAGATGTACACACAACTTATGGGAGAACAGACAATGACCAACGACGCCCGTTTCAGCATGCGTCTACCGCAGGACGCCCTTGACTTCGGCCATGCGTATGCCGCGCAATCCAACACAACCCTCTCCGAGCTGTTCCTCGGATACCTCAATCGCCTCCGGGAAGCAGTCTCGACCAAATCGCCCAAACGCCACGGCATTCGAGACATCCACAAATACCGTGGAATTCTCAAAGGCGACAAGCCTCTGACAGACAAGGAACGCGATATGATGCGTTTCAAGTACCTCACGGAGAAATACGCGTGAAAATCCTCATCGACCTGAATATCATCCTTGACTATCTTGAGGATCGAGCACCCTTCGCCAATGAAGCCGAGAAGATACTTGAGAACGAAAAGAACACCCTTTTCGTTTCTGCGCATATGGTCACAACCGCATTTTACCTGATGCGGTTCATCGGAAGGGAAGCTCAAGACGCCGCCGTGGACTTCATCCTCAATAACTTCACCATCGTCCCCTGCGACAAGACGATTCTGTCTTCCGCGCGCACCCTTCGATTCGCAGATTATGAGGATGCCGTCGTCGCGGCGGCCGCGAAAAAGGCCCAGTGTGCCTACATCATCACCCGAAACAAACGGGACTTCGCCAACTCGCCCGTCCCCGCCCTGACCCCTGGCGAATTCCTCACGATCTGACGCTGGACGGCGAGGGGTGGGAGATAAACAGGGACTTCCGCCAGCTTCTTTTTCGGGGGAATGGGGGATGGTTCCCGAGAAATCATTACCGGAAGACCATCTCCATCAGCTTCGTGCATTTGCCGCAGTGGGTGCAGTCGTTGGCCTGGGTGCAGCCGCGGACCTCGGGCCAGAGCGGGGTTGTGTCGAAGGCCTTGTTGTCAAAGGCCTTCGGGAAGGCGTGGACGGGGTCCATCAGGTCCGCGAGGTTGCCGTCGTAGGCATATGTCGCGTAGGCGTTCAGCACTTCGACGGGATGCGCATGGCGGCGGGTTGCGAGCTTCACAATCTCCACGTGCTCCTCGTAGAGCGGGAGGTCCTCGGGACGGATCCACGTCGCGCGCAGGAAGTCCTCGTAGTTACCGCGCTCGTAATTCGTCTTGCAGCGGAAGACGGAGAAGTCGAACTGCTCGCCGACCTTCGACTGGGCGAGGCGGTTGTGTCCGTGCAGGTTGTCGTGGAAGGTCTGGAACGGACACTGCCGGAGGCAGCCCGAGTTGACCTGCATCCCGAGGACCTTGCCGTGGGCGCGCGACCACGCGCCGAGCTTCGCGAGCCAGGCGAGGTCGCGGTGGTGTTCGCGGGACGCGTAGAAGGAGTCGAAGAGCTCCATCACCGGCTCGAAGCCGAGCGTCCCGTGGATGCGCATGTTGACGCTGAAGCGGATCTTCACCTGCGGGAAGCGCTGGCGTAGCACGGTCGCGATGAACGGCGAGGTCGTCGTCATGATGTCCGGGAAGAGTCCCTCCGCGTCCATCTCCCCGAGCGTGCGCGTGACGAGGTCCGCAAGCTCCGGGGAGATCGCGATGTCGCCGTAGCAGTTGCAGTTGAAGAGCGTGTCGAGAAGGATCCCGTTCGCCTTGCACCAGCGGAGATCCGCCATCATCCGCGCGCGGACCTCGTCCGTGAAGTCCGGCGCGGGACGGCAGCTCAGCACGCCCGGCCACGCGAAGAAGACTTCGCGGATGCGGCCGACGTGCGGCGTGCACGCCTCGACGAAGGGCGCGTTGAGAAAGTGTCCGACTGCCAGTGTCCTGCGCATCTTAACGACCTCCTCTCTGGCCGCCGCCGAAGCCGCCGCGTCCGCCGCCGGGACCGCGTCCCGTATCGGCCGTCATCTCGACGATCTTGCCCATGTAATGCGCGAAGGCACCGACCTCTTCGCCCTGGTAGCCGAGGTCCTCGCCGAACTGCTTGAAGAGGATCTCGCGGACCTGCGCGTTCTCCTGTCTGATGGCGCCCTGCATCTGCCCGAGCTGCTGTCCGATCTGCTGGCGCTCCTCGCCCGTGAGGTTCGGATCGGCCATGCGGCTCGCGAGCTCCTCGCGCTGGACGATCAGGTTCTTCAGGTTCTCGGTATGCTCCCGGTCGCCGTCGCTCATCCGCGAGGTGTCGAGTGCCTCGAAGAAGTCCAGCCGGCGTTGCGCCTGCTCCGTCTGGTTCTGGCGGAAGCGCGCGAAGCGGTTCGTCATCTCCGCGTACTGCTCGGGATTCTCCGTCCGCATCCGCTCCATCCAGTCACGCGGTCTGCGGCCCCGCTCCTCGCGTGCCACCGGGACGGACTCGCCGCCCTCCGGCGTCGCCGCGGCCTCGGGTTCGGGACGGCGACGGCGGCGCTCGCCGCGATCGGCGCGGTCCCTGCGGGACGGACCGAACGGTACCCGGACCTCCCGCTCCACGGTCTTCTCCACGATCTTCTCGACCTCGACCGTCTCCGGCTCGGGGATGGGCCTGATCGCATAACCGGCGCCTCCGCCGACGACCACTCCCACGACCAACGCGGAAAGGGTGACGGCCAGGTGTTCCTTGTCGAACTTCATCTGCCTTCCTCCGTTTGTGCCACGGCGCAAGCGCGTCCGTGCGTTCCCTTGACAACCCCACGGTTGAAAAAGAACAGTTCCCGCGGATCGAATCCGGGCTTGTTGTGGATGTCCACGTGACTCGCGAAGTCCGGCGCCTCGCGCCGGTCCGTCCACCACCGGTAGTCGCACCAGCTTCCCCGCTGCGCGAGGAGAATCGGGACGTCGGGCGTTGGCGTCCGGGCGTTTTCGGGACGCTCGTACGCGCCGGTCGCGAGCAGGAGCTCCACCGCCTTGTCGCGGTCGGGTCCGTAGACGACGCAGACCTCGTGGTCGCACATCGCGAAGGCCGTGGACTGGTAGAAATCGGGATAGGCGCGCCCGGCGACGGACCGCGTGCGGAAGAGCCCGGCCGCGCGCAGCGTCACGTTCGGCGTCACGGGGTCGGCGGTGACGGACGCGATCGCGTAGTCGCCCATGACCGCGAGCGCACAGCCCCGACGCTGACAGAGGTCCGCGAGCCGCTCGAGCTGGCCCCTGAACTCCTGCAGCGCGGCGACGGACTGCGGCGCGTCGGGTCCGTATTTCTGCGCGGCGTAGTCGAGGGTCGGCAGGTAGAGATACGCCTCGTCGACATCGTGGAGCTCGGTCGCCGCCTCGAACCAGTCGAGGCACTTCCGGCCGACCTTCGGGGAGGCGAGCGGACCCCAGTAGCGCCAGAGCGGAAAGGTGCCGAGCCGCTTCTCCAGGACGCCCGAGAGGTCCGTCGGCTTCGTGTAGCAGCTCATCACCATCCCGCCGCCGTGCTTGTGGATCGGCGCCGGCGAGATGATGACGTCCGCCGCTTCGCCGAGCGACTGCTGAAAGAAGAAGAGCCCGACCGTACCGCCCGCGGCGCGGCGGTCCGCCCAGACGCGGCGTCCCTTCACGAGCCCCGCGTTCTGCTCCCAGAACAGCGGCTTGCGGAGGTCGTCGCACCAGAAGCCGTTCGCCAGCAGGCCGTGTTCGGCCGGCGCGAGGCCCGTGCGGAGCGTGGCCTGCGCGACGCAGGTCACCGCAGGAAAGACGCTCGGCGCCGGCGCGAAGCGGAGTCCCGCCATCTCAACGAGGCCGTGCCGCTCGAGGAGTCCGTAGCCCAGGTTGGCGACGCTGACGGTCAGTCGTTTCATGAGGCGCTCACTTTCGGAAGAAGGCGACGCACGAGCCGCAGGGCCAGCAGCATCGCGGCGCCGGACAGGAGGAGGGGACGCGTCACCGGGAGTTGCGTGCAGCGCAAGGCGAAGATGACGAGCGCGCCCAGCTGCAGGTAGACGAGCGCACCGATGAGCGCACCGACTGCGGCGCGCTTGTGCGGATCGGTCTCCTCGCCTTCGGAATACTTCGTCACCCCGCCGATGTAGAGCGACCACAGGAGCGCCAACGCGCCCGGGGCGATCATCTTCGCCGGCGCGACGGACGCCACACCGCCCAGCACGGCAGCGGCGCCGGTCAGGAGGTTGAGTCCGCGGCAGCAGCCCATCAGCCAGGCGTTCTTGGTCCGGTTGTAGACGGAGGCCGCGACGAACAGCGACAGCATGACCGCCCACCAGGCGGACGGCAGCCGGCCGACGAGGCCGAGGACCAGCACCGCCAGCCAGCACAGCGCCCGCGCGACGCGCGCGGCCCCGAGGGAGATTTCGCCGTTCGGAATCGGCCGGCCGACATCCGTCTTCGCCCCGACGATATCATTGTCCGCAAGACCGTACAGGTACGCGAAGCAGGAAGCCGCCGCCGCGACGAACACGGGACGCGCCGAACCCGCGCCGAGTCCCGCGATCATCGCCAGGGCGCCCGCGAGCACGTCGCCCGGCACCGTCGGCAGGTTGACGATGCGGAAGAAGCGCAGCCAGGGGAGAAGACGGTCAGCCACCGATCACCTTCCTCGCCTCTTCCAGCGCCCGCCCGCGATGGGAAATGGCGTTCTTCTCGTCGGCGGAGAGGTCCGCAAACGAGACGTCGTGTCCGTCAGGGACAAACAGCGGATCGTAGCCGAACCCGGCCGAGCCGGACGGGGTCTCGGCGATGCGGCCGAAGCACCTGCCGACGGCGGTGTGTTCGGCGCCGGACGGATCCACGAGCGCGATCGCGCAGGTGAAGTTCGCACGGCGGTCCGTGACGCCCGTCAGGTTCTTGAGCAGAAGCGCGTTGTTCGCGGACGTGTTCGACGGTTCGCCGGCGTAGCGGGCGGACCGCACCCCGGGCGCGCCGCCGAGAGCCGCGACCTCGAGTCCCGAATCGTCCGCAAGGCACCAGCATCCCGCGTGCTTCGCGGCGATGGCGCGGACCTTGATGAGGGCGTTGCCGACGAAGTCGGGCGCGTTCTCCTCGACGCCTTCGGGATCGTCCGCGACGATGTCGAAATCGGGAAGGATCTGCGAGATCTCGCGGATCTTGTGCTGGTTATGCGTGGCGACGATCAGTTTCATTTGCCGCGGTTCTTCCTCAGATAGTGGAAATAAAGCGTCAGGTCCGTCGAGACGAGCGCCATGTCGAGAAGATAGACCCAGCAGAGCCAGTCGTTCTCGGGCCGCGCGTCGACGAGACGGGCGGCGATGCCGCAGGCATAGCCGCAGAGGACAATAATCATAAAGAGCGGACTTTTCCCGTCCACCCGCTTCGCGCGATACGTCTTGGCAATCGCGAACGGCCAGGAGAAGCCGAACGTAAAGAGCATCGCAAATTCTAGAATCTCAGCCAACAT
>CAMEZU010000137.1 GCA_945947925.1 uncultured Verrucomicrobiota bacterium | reverse complement strand
CTGCCGCTCTATCACAAGGACCTCCGCAGCTTCACCTCGCTCCCGTACAGCTCTACGTGGAACGACAAGGACGAGATGACGTCCTGGCTGTCCGTTCCGGCGCTTTCGGGCGGCTGGCAGGACCGCGACACCTGGAACGAGATCTACCTGCTCGGCCTCGGCGGCCGGACGGAAGAGGCGGACCGCGGTTTCACCAGCTCCTGGGCCCTGCCGCTCTACTACGCCAACAGTGAGGGAACGCTCGTGACGCCGGTCTACGGTCGGACGCCGAGCGCGCAGTGGGGCCTTCCGGGCTGGTATCGCGACGCTCATACTTTCGCGTCCCCGCTCTGGTTTCACCACACCGACGGGAAGGACCGACTCGACCGCTGGATGATTCCGCTCCTGCTCTCCGGCGGCGTGTACCGCGACGGCTCGCGCACGAACGGCTTCCTGCTGAATGCGGCCGGCTGGCGGACGGATGACAATGGCTTTGCGATGTCCTGGTGCTTCCCGTTCTACTACGCTGACAACGACGGCACGTTCATCACCCCGCTCTACGGACACAACAAGACGTCGCAATGGTGCTTCCCGCTCTGGTACGCCGACGAGACCTCGGTGTACTCGCCGCTGTGGTGTTCTGAGAAGAATGAGGACGGCTCGCTCAAGAGCTGGTTCGTTCCGCCGTTGCTGTCCGGCTGCACGACGAAGAAGGACGGCACGCACGAGGCGCGCTTCCTCCTCGGCCTCGGCGGTGCGGAATGGGGTGGCAGACGCGGCGGGCGTTCGAGCTGGGCGTTCCCGTTCTACTACGAGAACGACGACGGGACGTTCGTGACGCCGCTCTGCGGACGCGACGGCCGGACGAACTGGGTGCTGCCGCTTTACTTCTACGACGGCGACTGCGGGGACTTCGTGTCGCTCCCCTACATGAAGTTGAGCCACGGCGACCGCAGCAACACCTATGCGATCCCGCCGCTTCTCTCCTGGTACACGGCTTACAAGAATGGCGCCGACGAGCGCCATGCGCTGCTCCTGTACGGACACAAGAACGATTTCCGCGGCGACACGGAATGGGACTTCCTCCTGCCGTTCTACTATTACGACGGCGTGTCGGGCGACTTCCGTTCGCTGATCTACGGTCGGGACAGCGCCGACGACAGGGCCTGGTGGCTGACGCCGCTCGTCGGCACCTATACGGGCGAGAAGTCCGGCGGCTGGATCTTCCCGCTCTTCAACCGGAAGATGGATGCGGACTTCGACCGCGACCTCGCCTATCTGGAGGCGGAGACGCTGCCGCAGGAGGTGCTGGAGACATCTGTCAGTTCCAAGGTCACCGGTTCGGTGCTGATCGGATCGGACCACGACCATAGCGTCTCCGGGCGCAGCAGCGGCGGCTACTACGAGATGAGCGAGTCCTCCAAGCAGGGCAACCGGATCTTCTTCAACCACGAGCTGGACCGCCGGGTCTCCTTCGACCGCACCACGGGAAAGCGCGTCGGCGAGTCCGTCGACAGCGAGACGATGGCCTTGTGCGGACTCTTCTACCGCGAGCACGAGGCGAACACCCTGAAGGGCACCTCGCATACGCACACGCGCGTCCTTTGGAAGCTCTGGGACCGCGAGGAGACGAACGGCGACGTGACGCTTGACGCGTTCCCGGGCTTCTCGCATGCGTCGAAGAAGGACGGTACCTCGAGGACCTCGTTCCTCTGGCGCTTCTTCCGTCACGAGCACGACCCGAAGAGGGGAACGTCCGTCGACCTCTTCTTCATCCCCGTCTGGAGGCCGTGATGCGCACGATTCCGGCACTGGTGGCGGTCCTCGGTTTGGCGGCGTGCGCCTCCGCCGCGGAGGTCTGGTACATCCCGGGGTGGAACCGGACGCAGGAGGTGGACGGGCTTGCCTACGACCGCTGCACGAACGTCTTCGCAAACGCGACCTGCCGGTTCCACATCTGGGATGGGAACCGGATGTGGGGGGCGTCCGCAAAGAACGCGGATGCGGAGGCGGTGCGGCTGGCGGACCGGATCGCCGCGATGGACACGGCGTCCCGAACGAACCTCACGCTCGTCGGGCATTCGCTCGGGGGACGCATCATCGCGCGGACGCTGGCGAATCTCTCGGCGCGTGACCTCAAGATCAAGCAGGGCATCCTCCTCGCGCCGGCGATTCCGATGAAGGCGCTGGACGTTGCGCGCATGGGCGGCGGGTCCGTGCAGCCGGTCCTCCTCCTTTGCAATCCGCAGGACGTCGTCCTCAAGTACGTCTTCACGATCGCGGGCGGGGAGGAGAACCCCTCCCTGGGTGCGGACGGGACGCCCTGGGTCATCCCGAACGTGATCCAGTATTCGGTCCCGAGCGACATCACCGAGCAGACGCCGATCGACGCGTTCTGGGGGCAGTCCGAGACGGTGAAGCGCATTTGCAATCATCTTGCGGCGTTTTACTTCACGGAGCTCGGGAAGATCCTGGCCGGAACGCCCTCGCCCCGCGTGCAGGTGCGGGTGCCGCAGGACAAGGTGAACGTCGAGACGAAGGTGATGGACGCGGGCATCTGGTGGACGGTCGTCGACGAATACCGCGGCTGGAAGTTCGAGCGCAACATCGTCACCGGTCACTGCCGCATTCTCGATCCCGAAAAACGCCGCGTCGCCTGGGGCAACGAGACCGAGCTGAGGAGATCGTTCAACACGATCCGCCTTCAGCTGCGTACGCCGTAGCAGAATCTGTCTGAAAATCCGCTCCCGAAAGGGGCGGATTTTCTCTGATTCTCTGTTTGTCGTGTTTTCAAGTGGTCGGAGAGAGGGGATTTGAACCCCTGGCCTTCTGCGCCCAAGGCAGACGCGCTACCAGACTGCGCTACTCTCCGATTGAGGAACGTCGGGTATTGTATCAAATTTTTCTCACTTTTGCCATTGCGCCCGCAACAATCAAAGTGATATACTATAGGCTTCCACGCCCAAAGACGGGGTGGACGCGGCTGAAAACCGCGCACGTCAACAAACGAAAGCAAAGTACATTACAATGGCAATTCGCAAACCTACGGCTCCTTCGGAGCGTTCGGCCGCCATGGCGGAGATGCTCGCGAGCGCAGGCCAGGAATCCAAGTTCAAGAACGGCAGCCTCGTCGAGGGCACCGTCAGCGCCGTCAAGGACGACGACGTCTTCATCGACATCGGTTACAAGAGCGTCGGTTCGGTCGACATCTCCGAGTTCGGAGCGGACGCCGAAGTGAAGGTCGGTGACAAGGTCACCGTGATGCTCGTTCAGCTTGAAAACGACAAGACCGGCATGGTCGAGCTCTCCAAGCGTCGTGCGGACGAGAAGATTCGCTGGGAGAAGATCCTCGAGCGTTACGTCGAGGGCTGCGTCGTCACCGGTACCATCAAGAGCGCCGTCCGCGGCGGCCTCCTCGTCGCGATCGACGACGTCGAGGCGTTCCTCCCGGGTAGCCAGGTCGAGGTCGCGCCGGTCAAGGAACTCGAGCCCTACGTCGGCCAGACGTTCGACTTCAAGGTCATCAAGATTTCCAACGAGCGCCGCAACCTCATCGTCTCGCGTCGTGAGCTCATCGAGGGCACGATGGCCGAGAAGAAGGCCGAGCTCCTCGCTTCGCTCCAGAAGGGCGAGGTCAAGAAGGGCCGCGTGAAGAACATCACCGATTTCGGCGCGTTCATCGACCTCGACGGTCTCGACGGCCTCCTCCACATCACGGACATGAGCTGGGGCCGCATCAAGCACCCGAGCGAAATGCTCAAGGTCGGCCAGGAGCTCGACGTCATGGTCCTCGATGTGGACCGCGACCGCGAGCGCGTCAGCCTCGGCCTCAAGCAGACCACCGAGAATCCCTGGAACACGATTCAGGACCAGTTCCCGGTCGGCGCCCGCGTTTCGGGCAAGGTCGTCAACCTCGCCGCCTACGGCGCGTTCGTCGAGATCGCCCCCGGCATCGAGGGTCTCGTCCACATCTCCGAGTTCAGCTGGACCAAGCGCGTCGCCCGCGCCTCCGACATGCTCAACGTCGGTGACGAGGTTCAGGTCGTCGTCCTCTCCGTGGACGTCGAGAACCAGAAGATCGCGCTCGGCATCCGCCAGACCCAAGCCAATCCGTGGGACACGGTCCAGGACCGCTTCCCGGTCGGCTCGAAGGTCAAGGGCAAGGTCCGCAACTTTACGGCGTACGGTGCGTTCGTCGAGCTCGAGGAGGGCATCGACGGCATGATCCACGTCAGCGACATGAGCTGGACGCGCAAGATCAACCACCCGTCGGAGTGCCTGCAGAAGGGTCAGGAGGTCGAGGCGGTCGTTCTCGACGTCAACCCGAAGGAACAGCGCATCTCCCTGGGCCTCAAGCAGGCTCAGAACGATCCGTGGACCGAGATCGCGTCCAAGTACGCGGTCGGCAGCGTGGTCAAGGGCAAGGTCTCCAAGATCGCCTCGTTCGGTGCGTTCGTCGAGCTCGAGGACGGCGTGGACGGTCTCGTCCACATCTCGCAGATCTCCGACCAGCGCATCGAGAAGGTCAAGGACGCTCTTGACGTCGGTCAGGAGGTCGAGGCCCGCGTCGTGAAGGTTGACCGCGGCGACCGTCGCATCGGCCTCTCCATCCGCGCGATGTCGATGACCGAGGACGAGGTCAAGAACCTCGAGGCCGAAGCCGCGGGCATCACGCCGGAGCCTGTCTCCGCGAAGACCGCCGGCAGCGACAGCCTCGGCAATGCGTTCGAAGCCGCCTTCGCCAACGTCGAGTGGCAGCCCGGCAACTAATCAACTTCAAACGAAAGGAACACGAAGATGTCCAGAGTTTGCGATATTTGCGGCAAGGGTCCTTCGGTCGGCAACGTCGTCGTCCGCAAGGGTTCGCCGAAGTACAAGGGCGGCATCGGTCTCCACACGACCGGCATCACGAAGCGCCGCTTCCTGCCGAACCTTCAGTCGATCCGCACGACGGACGGCAAGGGCAACACCAAGCGCATGTGCGTCTGCACGCGCTGCCTGAAGAACGGCAAGGTCACGAAGGCCTAAGACTTATCATTCACCACAAAAAAAGGAACAAATAAAATGGCTATCAAGATCGGTATCAACGGCTTCGGCCGTATCGGCCGCATGGTTTTCCGCGCGGCGGTTGAGAACTTCACGGACGTCGAAGTCGTCGGCATCAACGACCTCCTCGACCCGGATTACCTCGCGTACATGCTCAAGTACGATTCCGTCCACGGCACGTTCAACCACGACATCAAGGTCGAGGGCAACACGATGACGGTTGACGGCAAGGCGATCCGCCTCACGGCCGAGAAGGATCCGACCCAGCTCAAGTGGAACGAAGTCGGCGCCGAGATCGTCG
>CAMEZU010000136.1 GCA_945947925.1 uncultured Verrucomicrobiota bacterium | reverse complement strand
GCCAGGAGAAGCCGAACGTAAAGAGCATCGCAAATTCTAGAATCTCAGCCAACATGATTGAATATTATAGCAAATGCCCGCATTCGAAATGTCACTCAACTGCAATGGACATCTGCCTCTTCAAACGCCGGCCGAGCCGTAGCGGTTCATTCCTCGACGCCTTCTCACCCCCTCTTCCTCGACCTCACGCCGGCGCAGACGATGAGGGCGAAGCCGAGGACGGACCAGAGGTCGGGGACCTGGGCGAAGAGGGCGAAGCCGAAGAGGGACGTGAAGATGACGTTCGTGTAGTCGAAGACGGCGATTTCGCTCGGCGGGGCGAAGCGGTAGGCGGCGGTGATGCCGAACTGGCCGACGGCCGCGCCGCAGCCGGCGCCGAGGAGGATGGCGAACTGGGCGGGCGTCAGGGGATCGAATCCGCCGACGAGGATGAACGGCAGCGAGGCGAGGGTCGAGAAGCCGCTGAAGAAAAGGACGATGAGCGAGCCCTCGACCTTGAGGATCCCGAGCTCGCGCACGCAGGTGTAGGCGATGCCGGCGCCGAGTCCCCCGACGAGCGCGCAGACGGTCGCGAAGGTGGCGTCGCCCTGGAAGCCGGGCTTCATGACGAGCATGGCGCCCGTAAAGGCCACGAGGATGCAGACAAGCTGCCGCAGGCCCGCGCGCTCGCGGAGGAAGAGCCAGGAGAAGACGACGGCAAAGAACGGCGCGGTCTTGTTGAGGGTCATCGCCTCGCCGATCGGGATGATCGAGAGCGCGTAGAAGTTGCCGAAGATGCCGAGGACGCCCGAGGCGGAGCGGCCGAGCAGCAGCAGCCAGGCCTTGGCGGGCAGGCGAGACGCCGCACGTCGCGAGTCGGCGGCCGCCAGTCGTCCGGGGCGATTCCGCACGAACACCGCCGCGGCGATGAAAAGCGCGATCAGGTTGCGGAAGAGGCTCTTCTGGAAACAGGAGACGGGGCCTCCGAAGTCGTCGCACAGACGCACGAACATCGCCATCAGCGCGAAGCCGAAGGCGCTCGTGAGGATGCAGCAGATGCCCTTCTGTCGAGATGTCATAACGGGCGCCTATTATACCACTTTGAACGAAAGGGCGTGCGGAAATCCGCACGCCCTTTCGTCCGGTCCTGCGGACGGGACTTAGCCGAGGAAGTCGTCGCCTCCGCCGAGGAGGTCGCCGCCCATCGTCTCGTCGGAGTTCTGGAAGTCGGCGCCGTCGGCGGACGTGTCGTTCTCGTCCTGCGGGACGTTGACCGCGAAGGCCGGCTGGAGGTCGTCCTCGTTGTCGTTCTCCTCGCCCGGGATGCCCGACGTCGGGATGCCGTAGAGCTCCTCGTGGCGCTTGCGCTGCTCTTCGCGGAGCTTCTCCATCTCCTCGTCGCTGATCGTCTCGCAGAGCGGGACGAGCTTGAGGTAGCGGTGGAGCGGGAAGCCGGTGCCGCCCGGGATGAGGTGGCCGAGGATGACGTTCTCCTTGAAGCCGCGCAGTTCGTCGACGCGGCCCATCGTCGCGGCCTCGGTGAGGACGCGCGTGGTGTCCTGGAAGGACGCCGCGGAGATGAACGAGTCGGTCTCGAGGGCGGCCTTCGTGATGCCGAGGAGCGCGGGCTGCGCTTCGGCCGGACGGCGGCCTTCTTCCATCATCTGCTCGTTGACCTTCAAGAAGGTCTGGCGCGTGACCTGCTCGCCCCACAGGAAGTCCGTGTCGCCCGGGTTCGTGATGCGGACCTTGCGGAGCATCTGGCGGACGATGATCTCGATGTGCTTGTCGTTGATCTCGACGCCCTGCAGACGGTAGACCTGCTGGACTTCGTTGACGAGGTACTTTTCGAGTTCCTGCGGACCGGAGACCTCGAGGATCTCCTGCGGGATGACCGGACCTTCGGTGAGCTGCTGGCCCTTCTTGACGCGGTCGCCCTTGAACACGACGATCTGCTTGCCCATCGGGATGAAGTGCTCCTCGACGAGGCCGGTGACGTCGTCCTTGACGATGACCAGGCGCTTGCCGCGCTGGTTCTCGCCGAAGTCGATGACGCCCTCGATCTTCGCGATCTCGGCGGCGTCCTTGGGCTGGCGGGCCTCGAAGAGCTCGGCGACACGCGGCAGACCGCCGGTGATGTCGCGCGTCTTCGCGGCCTCGCGCGGGGTCTTCGCGAGGAGCATGCCGGCCGTGGCCTTCATGCCGTCGCGGACCATCACGATGGCGCCCGTCGGAATGTCGTGCGAGTCGAGCATCGCGTCCGCCGCGCCGTCCGGGCCGAGGCCGCGGATGACGATGCGCGGATGGAGGTTGGACTCCTTCGTGTCCAGGACGACGAGCGTCTTGGCGCCGGTCGTGCGGTCGGTCTCGGTCTTGACGGAGACGTCTTCCTCGAAGTCGACGAACTCGATCGTACCGGCGGCCTCGGAAAGGACCGGGACGGAGTGAGGATCCCACTGAGCGACCTTCTGGCCCTTCTTGACCGCCTCGCCGTCATGGACGAGGAGCGTCGTGCCCATCTGCAGCTGGTAGGTGTCCTTCGAACCGTCGGCGGCGATGATCTCGAGCGAGCCGTTCTTGTTGAGGACGATGTCCTCGCCGTCTTCGTTCGTCACCTTGCGGACGTCGACCAGCTTCGCGACGCCGTCGCCCTTGAGGGAGATCTCCGGCTTGACCGCGGTCGCGGACGCCGTGCCGCCGATGTGGAACGTACGCATCGTGAGCTGCGTGCCCGGTTCGCCGATGGACTGCGCGGCGATGATGCCGACCGCCGTGCCGATCTCGACCTGCTTGCCCGTCGAGAGGTCGCGGCCGTAGCACTTCGCGCACATGCCGTGCTCGGCGTCGCAGGTGAGGCCGGAGCGGATCCAGACCTTCTCGACGCCGCGCTTGTCGATCTCCTTGCAGGACTCCTCGTTGATCTCGTCGTTCGCGCGGACGATCACCTCGCCCGTCTTCGGGTCGCGGATCTCGTAGAGCGCCGTGCGGCCGAGGACGCGGTCGCCGAGCGACACCTTGACCTCGTCGCCCTCGACGATCGCCTCAACCTCGATGCCGTTGACCGTGTTGCAGTCCTCAATCGAGATGATGACGTCCTGCGAGACGTCGACGAGCTTACGCGTCAGGTAGCCGGCGTCGGCCGTCTTCAGCGCCGTATCGGCGAGACCCTTGCGGGCGCCGTGCGACGAAATGAAGTACTCGAGAACCGAGAGGCCTTCGCGGAAGGACGCCGTAATCGGGCGTTCGATAATATCGCCGGACGGGTTCGACATGAGGCCGCGCATGCCGGCGAGCTGACGGATCTGCAGCTTCGAGCCACGGGCCTTCGAGTCCGCGAACATGTAGACCGGGTTGAGCTCGGTCGGATTCGGGTCCTCGGGCTTGATGTTCTTGTCGATCGTCTTGTAGAGGAGGTCGCCGATCTTCTCGGTCGTGCCCGCCCAGATGTCGACGATCTTGTTGTGACGTTCGCCGTCGGTGATGATGCCCTGCTGGAACTGCTGCTGGACCTTCTCGGCCTCGGCGCGCGCCTTGGCGATCTCGGCGTCCTTCTCGGCCGGGCGGATCATGTCCTTCAGGCCCATGGACGCGCCGGACTGCGTCGCGAACGCGTAGCCGAGGCTCTTCAGCTTGTCGATCGCCTCGACCGTGACGTCGTGGCCCGCGACCTTGTGGCAGTCGAGGATCAGCTTGCCGATCGTGGACTTCGAGCACTTGTCGTTCCAGAAGCCCATGCCCTCCGGCCACACGTTGTTGAAGATCACGCGGCCCGCCGTCGTCACGATCGTACGCTTGTCGGTGACGCCGTGGGGACGTCCCGTCGTCCTGTAGTCGGGATTGCGGTAGCGGATGCGGCTATGGTACGTGATGCAGCCCTCGGCGATGCCGAACTCGACTTCGGCGATGTCGTTGAAGAGCGGCAGGTGCTCCTCGGAGCAGTCCGACTTGCCCGCGACCTTGCCGGCGAGCTTGTCCTGCTGCGACGGGACCGTGAGGAAGTACAGGCCCAAGCACACGTCCTGGGTCGGCGTCATCACGGACTTGCCCGAAGCCGGGGAGAAGATCGACGTGGAGGCGAGCATCATGAGCTTCGACTCCATCTGCGCCTCGATCGAGAGCGGGACGTGGACGGCCATCTGGTCGCCGTCGAAGTCGGCGTTGAACGGCGTGCACACCATCGGGTGCAGGCGGATCGCCTTGCCTTCGACGAGCACCGGCTCGAACGCCTGGATCGACAGACGGTGGAGCGTCGGGGCGCGGTTCAGGAAGACCGTCTTGTCCTTGATGACCTCGTCGAGGATCGCCCAGATCTGCTCGTCGTGGCGCTCGATCATCTTGCGGGCCGTACGGACGGTGTGGCAGATGCCGCGCTCCTTGAGGATGCGGATGATGAACGGCTCGAACAGGCGCAGCGCCATTTCCTTCGGCAGACCGCACTGCGGGAACTTGAGCTCAGGACCAACGACGATAACCGAACGGCCGGAGTAGTCCACGCGCTTGCCGAGGAGGTTCTGACGGAAGCGGCCCGTCTTGCCCTTGAGGATCTCGGAGAGCGACTTGAGCGGACGGTTTCCGGGGCCCGTCACGGCGCGGCCGTGGCGGCCGTTGTCGAACACCGCGTCAACCGCCTCCTGAAGCATGCGCTTCTCGTTGCGGATGATGACGTCCGGCGTCTTGAGCGCCAGGAGGTTCCGCAGACGGTTGTTGCGGTTGATCACGCGACGGTAGAGGTCGTTCAGGTCGGAGGTCGCGAAGCGGCCGCCTTCCAGCGGGACGAGCGGACGGAGCTCCGGCGGGATCACGGGAAGGACGTCCAGCACCATCCACTCGGGCTTCGAGTTGGAGATGCGGAAGCCCTCGACCACCTTCATGCGCTTGGCGATCTTCTTGCGGTTCTGCTTGGAGCGGGTGTTCTCCATCTGCTCCTCGAGCTCGACCATGAGCGCGTCAAGGTCGACCTTGCGCAGGAGCTTGCGGATCGCCTCGGCGCCCATCTCGGCCTTGAAGCCGTCGCTGTACTTCTCCTCGGCGTCGGCGTACTCCTGGTCGGTCAGGATCTGGCCTTCCTTGAGCGGCGTGTCGCCCGGCTCGATGACCATCCAGTCCTGGTAGTAGAGGACGCGCTCGAGCTCGCTCGTCGTCTTGTCGAGGAGGAGGCCCATGCGCGAGGGCGAGCACTTGAAGAACCAGATGTGGCTCACGGGAACCGCGAGCTCGATGTGGCCCATGCGCTGGCGGCGGACCGACGCGAGCGTCACCTCGACGCCGCAGCGGTCGCAGACCATGCCCTTGTTCTTGATGCGCTTGTACTTGCCGCAGGCGCACTCCCAGTCCTTCGTCGGCCCGAAGATCTTCTCGCAGAAGAGGCCGTCCTTCTCCGGACGGTA
>CAMEZU010000135.1 GCA_945947925.1 uncultured Verrucomicrobiota bacterium | reverse complement strand
GTGGCGGTGCTTCGGGCGGCACCTCCGGCGGTTCGCATGACGAATGGGGCAACGGTGCCCCGGACAACGGCCAGCCGACACCCGGTCGTCCGGGTTCCGGCGGCGGTGGCGGCGGCGGACTGCGGAATAACGGCAGTGGCGTGGGCGGAGCCGGCGGCACGGGTACGGTCATCATCCGCTATGCCGTCAACCTTTCACAGCTGACGGTTGACTTCGCGGTCGATTCGCAGACGGGCCTAATGCCTTTTGAGACGGTTTTCACGGCGACGGTCGACCAGCCGACGGGGAGCATGGCGACGCTGACCTGGGATTTCGGTGACGGATCCGCGCCGCTTGAGACTGATTCGCTGTCCGTCAATCATACGTATGCTGTTCCGGGCGTCTTCACGGTGTCGCTCTCCGTCTCGGTCGCCGGACAGACTGTCAAGAAGACCGTCGCGAACTGCGTGACGGTTGCCAATCGCGACATCTACGTGGACGCTGCTTCCGAGAACGAGCTCTCGCCGTATGCGACTCCGGAGACGGCGGCGAAGGCGGTGACGGACGCCCTTGCCGCCGTGGTGACGGCCGGTCAGCGGATTCTTGTCAAGCCGGGAACGTATCGGACCGAACGGCCGATTCGGATTTCCGCCGATGTTGAGGTCCTTGGCTTGGGCGCGACTCCGGGCGAGGTCGTCTTCGAGCAGCCGCTTCCTGTCGCGTGGTATCCGTCGGAGGATGACGTGACGCGCAACATCTTCACGCTCAACCACGCCCGAGCGCGCGTCAGCAACGTGACGATGCGCAAGGGATGGCACCGGATGGTCTCCGCCAATCCTTCGGCGGGCGGCGTCATCATCTGCGCGGCCGGCGGCACCGTCTCGAACTGCGTGATCTCGGCGTGTGTCAATGCCCGGTGCAATCATGGTGCGGCCGGCGCGGACCTCGCAGGCGGACTCATCACCCACTCCATCATTGAGGATTGCGAGATCGACGCTCCGAACCTTCAGTATACGCCGCAGCATGGCGGTGCCGCAGCGATTCGTCTGACGGGGAATGCCCGAGCCGAGAACTGCCTAGTCCGCAACTGCAACAAGGGGGGGAAGAGCGACGAGTTCCATACCGTCTTGATCTACGGTTCCGGCGCAAAGGCCGTGAACCTCACGGTCGTCTCGTGCGGGTCGAATCCCTTCTCCTATCAGAACTCGGGAAGCGAAAAAACGCCTTCGTATGGCCTTAACGTCGTGGACGGAGAAGCGATCAACTGTGTCGTTGCGGATGTGTGCGAGACGGGAGAAGGCGGCGTCAGCCGTGCCTGGGGCGGCAAGGCCGCCGGCTTCGTCAATTGCGCGACCGATACCGTGGAGAAGATCAACGACAGTTGCGTGACGATCTCGACGGCGGCCTTCAAGGACTTCGCCGCAGGCGATTACCGTCCGAAGACGAACGGCGCGCTGATGAATGCCGGTGCCCTGGTCGAGGGCTTCACCGAGGAGACGCTCGACCTTGCCGGCGGCAAGCGCCTTCGCGGACGCAGTTTGGACATCGGCTGCTACGAAGGCCTTCCGGCGGGGTTGACCGTCATCATCCGCTAAGGGTGCGCAGAAAATGATGGCATGTCTCTTTGCCTTTGTGCCGGCGACCTGGTCCAGCCGTTCGCGGTCGAGGATGCCGTTCCCCGCAAGTTCGCCAAGGTCGTCGTATCGGCGAAGCCGCATCGGGCGGGGGAATCCGTCAACTAACCATTCAGTCTGAGCTACAAAAGCGCTATGAAAAAGATAATATTCCTGTTTGCCGTTTCGTTCACGACCGTTGCGTCGGCGGCGTCGGGCGCCGTCCGGCCCTTGTCGTTGATCCGCGAGGGAGGCGATTTCCTGCAGAAGGGTTCGGCGGCCGAATGGGTGGATATCGACGGGGAGAAGGTATTGAAACTGTCGAGCGGCGTTCCGGGCAAGTCGTGGGGGCGGATGAACTGGTTGAAGGTTGATCTTGAGCGGTTCCGCGGCAAGGAATTCGATTTTGTGCTCGTGTACAAGACTGAGAATGCCATCTATGGCAAGGCCAGCTGGGATAAGAGCGGCAAGACGAGGGAGCCGTTCCGTCCGGCCTGTCTAAATTGGTTGCGTGACAATGCCGAATACGCTACGTGGATCTGGCCGCGGTTCGAATTGCCGGAGGGCGGGACGACTGACGGATGGATCGAGCACCGCGAACGGCTCGTCATTGGCATGCGTGACGACCTGTCAAAAGCCGGCGCCTTTCTGCATTCCTCAATCAAATCGGGCGATGTCTACATCAAAGACTGGCGACTCGAGCTGCCAAAGCGTCCGTTTATGGATGAAGTGGTGGAGCGCGCAGGCGCGACGATTCCCGAAGGCTTTAAATGCGAGTATTCGCCCAAATGGATTGACGGCCAGAAGTATCGCGGAACCGTTGCGATATGGCATTTCAAACCAGAGGATTTTATGAAGATTGCCGATTGGGGCTGCAATCTGGTGCGCATGTCGCGCTTTCAACCGCTGAAGGACGATTATGCGAAGCTTGAGGCGAATCTCAAGGTGCTCAAAGAGCGTAATGTGCGCGTAATTTTCGCTCCTGCCGCGCCGGGAGGAAAGGGCAACCGGAAGAAATACCTGATTTTCAATGATCCGGCGATGCGCGAGGCATATCTTCAGGGCTGGGAGAAACTTGCCCGTCACTTCAAGGGACGCGACGAGATTTGGGCATTCGGACTTCTGAACGAGCCATTCCAAGGTCTTTTCGGCAATCCCGGCGACAAGTATTCCTACTGGCAGCTCGAATACGAAGCCATTGATCGCATTAGGGCGATCGATCCGGATCGTCCAATAGTCGCCAGCGCCGATTTCGGCGGAGGACCGGGAGATTATTCGCTCGCCTATATGCGTCCGTTCCCGTTTAAGGATGTGTGGTACGAGATTCATTTCTATTCGCCTTTGGCCTACACCCATTATCAGGTACTCGGCAAGAACCTCGATTTGAGCAAGCCCACCCAGACGTATCCGGGCATTTCCGTATTCAAAGGCGACAGTTGGAATAAGGACAAGTTGGAGGCGGTCTTCCGCGCGTCCGAGCCGTTCCGGGAAAAGTACGGTGCGCGTTATTTCGTCGGCGAGTTCTCCGTGATGCGCCGGATGCCTGGCGCGGACCGCTGGCTCAACGATGTGTGCGAGATCTGCGACAAATACGTAGATCTGTGGACCTATCATTCCTACGGCGAGTTCCACGGCTGGAATCTTGAATACGATGAATCTTCGCCGTTCGAGAGGCCGGCAAAGGTGCAGCCCGGCGAGGAGTCGGCCCGGATGAAGGTAATGAAGAAACATTGGGCCAAGAACCATCATGATTGATCAGGAGGAAGTAAAATGACCATTTTCACCATAGTATTAGCCTCTGCTGGCCTTTCCTTCACCCGACCCGAGATAGTCACTGCCCATTTTGCTTCTCCCGCGCAAGCCGCAGAGGCCCAAATCGCCATCGCCCCGCTGCCGGACGGACGCAAGCTTGCGTTCACTTCGCGCTGGGACGATTCATCCTGGCAACATCTCGAGCGGGCGGAAATGTTCCGCCGCGCCGGCGTTACCCCTATGTTCTTTCTGAACGGGGACATGAAGTATTACAAGGAGGCCGTGCCGAAACTCAAAGCGCTCGGGGCGCGATTTGGCAACCATACCGTGGGGCATCCATTCCTGATGGAATCGGGCGTAAACCTTATGTTCCGCGAGGTGATGGAAAACAAACTGCGCATCGAGTGCTTCGCTGACACGCCCAATACATCGTTTGCGATTCCTTTCAATTGGACCTCTCCTCTCGAGCCGAACCGCGCGGCCAAGCTGGTGAAGATTCTCGTCGACGGCGGTATTTTCGTCTCGTCCGACTGGCCGATGCCATCGGGGGGAAAGGGTGCAAGCGAATGGATGCCGGGCTTTACTTTCAAGGGTAACGATACCGCACCCAACGACAAGGAATTCTACCGCAACCTCACCAATGCCGTGAACGATGTGGCGAAGAATCCCGACTATCCCAAGATTACTTTCGGCATCCATTCGTGGTGCAAGCCGGAGGGGCTGCTGGTTCAGGAAAAATGGCTCAACGCAGTCAAGAAACGGTACGGCGAAGAGTGGTGGATTACCGACGATGCGCACTACGGGGCCTACCGCTACGAGTTTTTCCACGCCCGAACGAAGAAACTCGGCGTGAAGGGCAATACGGCAGTCTTCGAAGTGCAGCGCCACGATCCGGCGTTTCTTGGTGAAGTTCAGCCGCTGACCTACACTTTTGGATCGGTCAAGCCGGTCAAGGTGGAAGTGCAGGACGCCTTTCCTCGCGAGCTCGGACTGCCCGAGAAGATCGACCGCATGGAAAATGGCGTCTCGGCGAAATTCCCGGCGCTTAAGCTTTCGGTTGCAGTTGACGAGCAGAAGGGCGAGCTCGCCTACGATTTTTCGGGCGATGCCGAGGTCGTTCAGGTCGTTGTCATCCCCGCGCCGATGTGGTCCAACAGCAGGATTCTGGCAAAAGAGAAATCGAAAATCGTCAGTCTCGGCACCGCCAGCGATCAAGCCGATTACCGTGAAGGCGACCACTTTTACGTCGTCGGAGTGGATTTCGTGTATAATGGCGTGCGTGGGCGCCTTTATGCCACGGAAAATGTTCCTGGCGCTGCGCGGAGCTTCGGCGGGACGCCGCGCGACACGATGATGGTTCTCGGACCGGTCGATATGACGAAATTCCCCGATGAGACAATCGCCGCGATGGCTATTGCCGGCAAAATGCTGCCGAACATCGGCGAGGGTATTGAGCAGTATTGGCGCTCGATGGCCGACAAGTCGCGTTGCGGATTCTCCGCCGCGAGCTATATTCCGTGGGATCCAGCAATCAGTGCCGAGTTCAAGTCCGCCATGAGCCGGGCCAAGCCGAAGGACCGCCCGGTGTTTCTTGCCGCGCTCGAGTTCGAATGTGATGCGGACGGCGAGAAAGATTTGCTCGTCAACCGCGCCAAGTGGGAGTCGTGCGTGTTCTTCCTCAATGGCAAATGCGTCCGCACAAAAGGCGGAACCCACCGGATCGCCGTCAAGAAGGGGCTCAACCGGCTTATCTATTGCTGGGAATGGTTTCAACCGTGGATACCGCAGGCGTGCCTTATTTCCGTTTGCGACGATAAAGATGTCAACAAGCCGGTTAAATTCGTAACCCCCAAAACCCAGCTGCGCGAATGCGTTTTCGAATCCGACGGCTTTTCCGTCGAGTTCGACCCTCGGGGAAATTTCCGTAGGCTGGAATACGGTGGCAAAAAGTCGCTGGGCAGCATCGGTTATGAAAGCAGCAAATCCCTGCCGGCGAAAAAGGACTATACGCCGATTGTCACTTTTGACACC
>CAMEZU010000134.1 GCA_945947925.1 uncultured Verrucomicrobiota bacterium | reverse complement strand
ACGGTCATCAAGAGCGGCGCAACTCTTTCCGCCACTGGCGTCACGTTCGCCGGGCGTGTGGTGCTTGAGGAGGGCGCCGTGCTTGAGCGGCCAGTTCTTCCAGCAGACAAGAGCTCTGTTAGGGTTATCGCTGCTTCTGCTTTCTCTGGCGTCGACATGAACAGCCGCGACGAAAACGGCAACCACTGGTTTGTCGGCGCCGGTTGGCTGCGCTATGGAAAGGCCCCGGGTTATTCAGTCGTCATCAGGTAAGAACCAAGGATTGATGATTTATGATCAACCGAAAATCGCTCATGGTGCCCATGGTGGCACTCGCACTGTCGTCCGTCGCGCTGTCGTCTGTTGCTGTTGAATGTCCTCCGAACTGCGCCCCGTATGCGAGGCCTGCGCCGGACAAGCGGACTTTCCGATCAGAGGCGGTGGACCGTGCACTCGCCGCTCTGGCAGCACGGATTGCCGACCCGCAGCTGCGCCGCATGTTCGAGGCGTGCTATCCGAACACGCTGGATACAACTGTCCGCAAGGATGGCTATGTCATCACCGGCGACATTGACGCGATGTGGCTGAGGGATTCCGGCCAGCAGATGTGGCCCTATCTGAGGTTCGCCAAGGAGGACGCGAAGCTTGCCGAGTTGATTCGCTCGGTCGTCAGGCGACAGTTCGGCTTCATGCGGCACGACCCGTACGCGAACGCCTTCTACGATACCGCGAGGCTAGGGGTGTTCAAGAATGACGAAACGGCCATGAAGCCTGGCGTGCATGAACGCAAGTGGGAGATTGACTCGCTTTGCTATCCTCTGAGACTCGCTCACGGATACTGGAAAGCAACGGGCGACACCTCGCTCTTCGATGATTCCTGGAAGAGGACCGTACGCGTGGTGCTCTCGACTTTCAAGGAACAGCAGAAGAAGACAGGACAAAAGACGTCGTACAGGTTCAGGCGCAAGGCGCAAAACCCGACCGATAGCCTTTCGAACGAGGGATATGGTCCGCCAGTCAATCCAGTTGGCCTGATTGCGAGCGCGTTTCGTCCATCGGACGACGCCTGCACCTTCCAGTTTCTCGTGCCATCCAACTTCTTCGCCGTAGACGTGCTGGGCAAAGCGGCCGAAATACTATCGAAAGTCAACGGGGACGAGGTGCTTGCGGAGGAATGCCGGGCGCTTGCTTCGGAGGTGTCGTCGGCCTTGAAGCGCCATGCCGTCGTCAAGACGAAGGATTTTGGCGAGATTTATGCGTTCGAGGTCGACGGGTACGGCGGAGCGCTGCTGATGGACGATGCGAACGCTCCATCGCTTCTGTCGCTGCCGTATCTCTGCGGGGTTTCGTCAAAAGATCCTGTGTATCGCAACACGCGCCGCTTCGTGCTGAGCAAGGCCAATCCCTACTACTTCGAAGGTTCGGCGCTGAGCGGCATCGGTTCGCCGCATACGGGGCTTGGACGCGCGTGGCCGCTGTCGGTGGTGATGCGTGCGCTCACGGCGGAAACCGACGAGGAGGCGCGCCAGTGTCTGGAGGCTTTGGTGGGCTCAACGGCCGGAACTGGCTTTATCCACGAAAGCGTTGACGTGAACGACGCATCGAAGTTTACCCGTCCGTGGTTCGGCTGGGCGAACACCCTGTTCGGCGAGCTTGTGTACGACATGGTCGAAAGCGGGCGGATTGCTGGCCGAGTACTGAAAATGCTATAATACCGGCATGGGAAAGACCGATGCCGGATGTCAGACGAAGTTCTCCGCTGTCTTCACGGAGCTGCGTGGGAACATCCTCGGCGGGCGCTACGCCGAGGGCAAGTTCCCGAGCGAACGTGCGCTGATGAAGCGCTTCAGCGTTTCCCGCACGCTCGTGCGGCAGGTGATCGCCCGGCTGAAAGTCGAGGGACTGCTGGCGAGCCGTCAGGGGCAGGGCACGTTCATTCCGCAGAACGCGATGCGGATGAACGAGCGCCTCGGCTTCATCATTCCGGGCGTGGGCCGCGAGGAGATTTTTTCGCCTATCTGCAAGAGGATGATCGCCTACTCGGAAAGCAAGGGCTTCACCCCGATCTTCGCCGATCTCGCGGCGGGTTCGCCGCGTGAGAGGCGCAGGCTCGTCGACGCTGCGGTCAGGGAGTTCATCGCGGAGCGTGTTGCGGCCGTCGTGTACCAGCCGGTCGACTTCCTTTCCGATTCGCCGAAGATCAACGCCCTTTTCCTGAAGAGGTTCAAGGAGGTGGAGATTCCGGTCGTCCTGCTCGACTACGACATCGTGCCGCGTCCGGACCGAAGCTCCTTCGACCTCATCGGCATCGACAACCTCAATGCCGGCTGGCGCCTTGGACGCCACCTCGTCGAGAAGGGCGCGAGGCGCATTGCGTTCCTGATGCGCGACAACTGGGCGTTCAGCGTGTTAGACCGCAGGGACGGACTTCGCGCCGCAGCCGAGGAGTCGGGCCTCACGTTCGAAGTCACTAACGTGGAGCCGGACGACGTGAAGGGCGTCGTCGCGCTGCTGAAGAGTCGAGCGGCACCGGACGCGGTTGTGTGCGGGAACGATCAGCTTGCCGTTGCGCTTCTGAAGACGTTTCGCGCGGTAGGCGTCAAGGTCCCGAAGGACGTCATGGTGGCTGGCTTCGACGATGCACGGACCGCCGCCCTGGCCGATCCCCCTCTCACGACGATTCACCAGCCGTCCGACGCGCTCGCGCGATCCCTGTTCGAGATACTCATGATCCGCATCAGGAATCCAGCCCTTCCCGCGATGGCCATGTATCATGACGCCTGGCTTGTGCCACGGGCATCCACGGCGCGGCAGTGCGAGATGCGCCGCGCGGACGCATAGTGCAGGACGAGTTCGGGTGGGGGAGTCGGGCACCGAGCGTCATGGCCCGGTTGCACGGATTCAGTGCGGCCGTCGTGGCGGCAGGGTGCGAAAGAGGTCGAGGATGCGCTGACGAAAGCCGTCGTGAGATGAGCGCGGAAGTTGTATGTACCACCCCATAACGCGAGCTTTCCGGGTGCTATAATAGCATCAGTCGCGCGGGGTGCTCGCCGTCTATGAGTTTTGATTTCAAAGGAGATAAATAAGGAGATAAATAAGATGAATAAACTCGTTCTGTCGTTGGGTGCCTGTCTGATGGGGGCCGTGGCCCTGGGTGTTGAGAATCCGCTGCCGAAGTGGGCGTTCGGAGGTTTCGAGCGTCCCGCGGGCGTGAATCCCGTCATCAAGCCGAATGCGGCGACGAAGTTCCCGTGTCCGATGCAGAAGCGTCCGATCAAGTGGGAGGAGAGCGACACCTTCAATCCGGCGGCGACGATCAAGGACGGGAAGATCCACGTCCTCTACCGCGCTGAGGACAATACGCACCAGGGCGTCGGCAGCCGAACCTCGCGCATTGGCCTTGCCGTTTCCAAGGACGGCGTCACGATGGCGCGCGAGCCGAAGCCGGTCCTCTTCCCTGGTGGAGACGACCAGAAGAAGTTCGATTGCCCCGGCGGTTGCGAAGACCCGCGTGTTGCGGTGACGGAAGACGGCCTCTACGTCATGACCTACACCTCGTGGAACCGCCAGTGTCCGCGCCTCTGCATCGCGACGTCGCGCGATCTCCGTCACTGGACGAAGCATGGTCCCGCCTTCGCGAAGGCGCAGAACGGACGCTTCCTCAACATGGGCTGCAAGTCGGGCGCGATCGTCACCGAGCCGTCCGCGAAGGATCCGTCGCGCTATGTCATCGCCAAGATCCACGGCAAGTACCTCATGTACTGGGGCGAGGCGGCGATTGATGCCGCGACGAGCGACGATCTCGTCAACTGGAATCCCGTCACCAAGCAGGACGGTTCGCTGCGTGATCTCGTGAAGCCGCGTCCCGGCTTCTTCGACTCAACGCTCGTCGAGGTCGGTCCGGCCGCAATCAAGACGCAGTACGGCATCGTGGTTCTCTACAACGGTCGCAACGGACACGGGGACATCGCCGACAAGCGCTACGGTCAGGGCACCTACTGCGGCGGACAGGTCCTCTTCGACAACCGCGATCCCTACATGCCGGCGGCGCGCCTTGACGAGCCGTACTTCCGTCCCCTCGCCGACTTCGAACGCAAGGGCCAGTACGCGGAGGGTACGGTCTTCACCGAGGGCCTCGTCTTCTACAAGGAGAAGTGGTACATGTACTACGGCTGCGCCGACTCGTTCGTCGGCGTCGCGGTGTGGGATCCGAAGAAGGGCAACCGTTGCGGCGATCCGCTGCCGAAGGCGAAGTAAATGAAGCGCCTCGCAAGCTCTGGGGTTAGGGCGCCGGGGAAACGAATCTCGTCGGAACGCGTTGGTGATCAAGGATGAAAGGTTGGTTTCTGCTGATGATGGCTTCTGGTATTCTGAATCACGTTTTCGCCGCACCCGTTGACTGGGTCGATCCGTTCATCGGGACGGGCGGGGACGGACACACCACGCCCGCCGCCGCGTATCCGATGGGACTTGTGCAGGCGGGACCCGATACCGGGATCGGTGACTTCCAGCACTGCGCCGGATACAAGTACGAAGACAACCGGATCCTGGGCTTCAGTCAGACGCACTTGAGCGGCACGGGTTGCGCCAGTCTCGGCGACATTCGGTTGGTTCCGCTGGGGGATGAAAGGCTGTCGGTGGATCAGGTCCTGAAAGAGGGGCTCGCCCACGACCGCGCGTCCGAACGCGCCACGCCCGGCTTCTATGCTGTCCGGCTGGAAGGGGGTGTCGCCGTAGAGGCCACGGCTGCGCCGCATACGGCCCTCTATCGCTTCACCTTCGACGGACAGGGCGTCAAGCGCCTCGTCGTCGACACGCAGTGGGGACTCGTGAGCGAGGCCTGGCAGGCGAAGCACGTCCTCTCGAGTGCGGTGTCGCTCGACGGACGGACCGGCCTTTCGGGACGGATCCATGCGAAGCACTGGGTTGAACGCGAGTACGGTTTCACGCTGGTCTTCGACCATCCGTATGCCGGTATGACGGAGCTGCCGCGCCGGGAAGGCGAACAGGCGCCGCGCTATGTCTTCGACTTCGCGATGGTGCCGGGCGAAACGCTCATGGTCAAGGTCGGCCTGTCGTCCGGGTGTGGAGAGAATCCCCAGGGACTCGATCTCCCGGCGCGCGCCAAGGCGAACCTGGTGGCCGAGATTCCCGCCTGGAATTTCGACGGCGTCAAGGCTGCGGCGCGCGCGGCCTGGAACGAGGTCCTGACGGGGACGACGGTCGAGGGAACGGATGACGAACGCAAGGCCTGGTATACCGCGCTCTACCATCTGTATTTTCAGCCGAGCAACATCGCCGATGTCGGAGCGAAGCCGCTCTATTCGACGCTCTCCTGCTGGGATACGTTCCGCGCGGCGGGTCCGCTCTATACGATCCTTTCGCCTGAGCGCGCGAGCACGTTCGTGGAGGCGATGCTCGAT
>CAMEZU010000133.1 GCA_945947925.1 uncultured Verrucomicrobiota bacterium | reverse complement strand
AAAGGGCCGCCTCCTCTGAGGCGGCTTTTTTGATAAAATATCCCCTTGAAAGGAAAATCAAGCCATGAATGGTGCGGTTCTGTTGATTCTTGCGTCCGTCTGTTTTCTGCTGGGGTATCGTTTTTATGCGAAGATGATCGAGCGGAAGCTCGGCATCGATCCGTCGATTCCGACGCCGGCGCATACGAAGAAGGACGGCGTGGACTTCATTCCCGCGCATCCGACGGTGCTCTTCGGCCACCATTTCGCGGCCATCGCGGGCGCGGGTCCGATTGTGGGGCCCGTCCTTGCCGCCGAGTTCGGCTGGGCGTCCGTCGCCCTGTGGATCGTCCTCGGCTGCATCTTCATCGGCGCCGCGCACGACATGATCTCGCTCTTCCTGTCGATCCGCCACGGCGGCGAGTCGATCGGCACGGTGATCGGCACCATCCTCGGCAAGCCCGGGAAGATCCTCTTCCTCCTCTTCAGCTGGTCCGCGCTCGTCCTCGTGGTCGCCGAGTTCACGCGTCAGATCACCGGCACGTTCGTCGCCGATCCCGCGATCGCGACGGCATCGCTTCTCTTCATCGCCGAGGCGATCGTCTTCGGCCTCTGCGTCAACACGTTTAAGATGTCCGTCCTCTGGACCTCGCTCGTCTTCGTGCCGCTCATGTTCGCCTTTGTCTGGATCGGCAACGTCTTCCCGCTCGACCTCGTGAAGCTCTTCGGCTTCACGCCCGAGGGCACGGCGATGTTTTGGACGATCGTCCTTCTCGTCTACTGCTTCTTCGCGTCGACCTGTCCCGTCTGGATCCTCCTTCAGCCGCGCGACTACCTGAACGCCTATCTCCTCTACGCGATGATGGCGCTCGGCTTCATCGGCGTCTTCGTGGCGCATCCGACCCTTCACATCGCCGCCTTCACGGGCTTCTCCGCGGTCGGACGCTCCGGCGCGACGGACCTCCTCTTCCCATTCCTCTTCGTCACGGTCGCCTGCGGCGCGTGCTCGGGCTTCCACGCGCTTGTCGCGTCCGGCACCTCCGCGAAGCAGCTTGACAACGAGCGCGGGGTGCGTCCGATCGCCTACGGCGGCATGCTGCTCGAGGGCGTTCTCGCGATCATCGCCCTCATCGGCGTCGCGGGCACCTACATGAGCCAGCAGGACTACGTCTCCGCCATTCAGGCGAAGGAGCCGGTGCAGGTCTTCGCGAACTCGATCGCCGGGTTTTGCGTCAAGTTCTTCACGACGATCGGACTCTCCGCCGAGACCGGCAGGCGCATCGCCGAGTCGTTCATGCTCCTCTCGGTCTCCGCCTTCCTGATGACGACCGTGGACGCCGGCACGCGCCTCGCGCGCTTCAGCTGGCAGGAGCTGGTGGGGAATGGAAAATGTAAAATGGAGAATGGAGAATGTAAAATCGGTGTTCGGAGGGTCGCTTCCAACATGTATTTCGGCACGGCGCTCGTCGTCCTCCTCGCGGCCGGGCTCCTCCTCGGCGCGGCGCAGACCTCGAAGCAGCTCTGGACGATCTTCGCGTCGGCGAACCAGCTCCTTGCGGCCCTGACGCTCCTTTCCGCGACGCTTTGGTTCGTCAAGAACCGCCGTCCCTGCTGGATGACCGCCGTGCCGATGGTGCTGATGATGGGCGTCTCGTCCGTCGCCCTCGGCACGCTCCTCTGGAAGAGCTTCACCGGCGACAGGGTCGACTGGGTGAAGGGCGGCGCGACCGGCTTCCTGCTGACGCTCGCGATCATCCTCGTCGTCTTCGCCGTCAGGGCCGCCGTCGCCATCCGAAGCAAGTCCCCCCGCCAGGCCTAGGGCTAGAGAGGAGCTCGGGAAATGATTTCTGCAAAACTGATGATTGTCATGTCGCTGGGCGCAGCCGGGCAACCCGAGTGGAAGGGGGTTGCCGATGCGTTGGAGGCGAAGCATGCGGGGGAGGCGGCGGTCGTTCGCGTCACGGCGGAGCCGTCCGTGACCAATGCGCTCTCGCAGCTCAAGGCCGAACAGCCGACGCACGTCGCGTTCGTGATGCGTCCCGACGAGGCCGTGTTCCCGACGGTGCTCGCCCTCAAGCGGATGATGCGCGACCTTGACGACGATCCGTACGACGACGCGAAGTGGGGCATCGTGACGGGACCGACCGCCGCAGACGCGAAGCGCATCGCCTCGTCCCGCGAGCCGCGGGAGATTCGCACGGCCCTCACGACGACGGGCATTTCCGACGACACGGTGAGCGGTCCCTTCGCCTGCTTTTCGGACGCCTATCCTGCGGGCGAATGGCGCATCCGCAGCGCGGACGGCACGATCGAGAAGCACGCGACGTCGAACGACCTTTCGTCCGCCTTCTGCCGGGCCTGGAACACGATCGACCCCGACCTCGTCATCACGTCGGGACACGCCTCCCAGCGCAATGTCGAGATGCCGTTTTCCCGCGGCAACGTCATCCCCCGCAACGGCGCCTTCCGCACGCTCCCCAACGCGACCCTGATCGACTACTCGACCGGCCAGGCGAAGAAGGGGGAGAAAAGAGGCGGAGAAGACGCCGGCGAGCCTCTCGCCGCCCCGCGGCGGGAGAAGGTCTGGATCGCGGCGGGCAACTGCCTCATCGCCGACAACCTCCGTCCCGGGGACAACATGGTGATGACGGCGCTCGGCTTCGGCAAGGTGAACCAGTTCGTCGGCTACACGGCCACGACCTGGTTCGGCGAGATCGGCTGGGGCACGCTTGGCAACTTCCGGAACGGGATGTCGCTCGTGGACGCCTACTACGCCGCGAACGAGCAGCTGATCCGCGAGCTCGAGGAGACCGTGACGAACGCGAACGGCTTCCGTCCCGTCTTCACGAGCGCCAGCGACTACGAGCGCCTCTTCGTCGAGGTCCGCCGCTACACGTTCGTCGCGAAGGGACCGGTCGCCGACCGGCAGAAGTTCGTCGGACGCCTCTGGGACCGTGACGCGACGGTCTTCTACGGCGATCCGCTCCAGCAGGTCTATCTGAAGCGCTGACCGTGAGGCTGTTCGAGAGACGTACTCGGTCAGCGACCGCTATCGTGGTCTTGACCGACCGAGTACGATGGCCCTGACCTACAACGGGCCCGCCTGAGCGGAATTTGATATAATACGTGGCCTTATGAACGAAACGAAGGGGAAGGACAAGTGCGCGGTGACCGACGCGTCCAGAGCCGAGGTTGCCAAGGGCACGCTCACTGCGTTCCAGCCCGAGGGCGAAGTCACCCCCGAAACCCTGGAGGCCTACACGTGAAGAGAGTTCTTGTGACCGGTTCGAGCCGCGGCATCGGCCGCGCCATTGCCCTGGACCTGGCGAAGGCGGGATACGACCCCGTCGTCCACTGCGTCCGCGGACGCGAGGCCGCGGAGGCCGTCGCGGCGGAGGTGAAGGCGCTCGGCGGTTCGGGCGAGGTCCTTCAGTTCGACGTTGCGGACCGCGAGGGCGCGAAAGCGGCGCTTGAGGCCTGGGTGGAGAAGGGCGGCGCGCCCTACGGCGTCGTCCTGAACGCCGGCATCGCAGCGGACAATGCCTTCCCGGCGCTGGAGGACGACGAGTGGGACCGCGTGATCCGCACCGACCTGGACGGCTTCTACAACGTGCTCAAGCCGCTCGTCCTGCCGATGGTGCAGGCCCACGTGCGCGGGCGCATCGTCGCCCTCTCGTCCATTTCCGGCGTCATCGGCAACCGCGGCCAGACGAACTATTCGGCGGCGAAGGCCGGCCTCATCGGCGCGGCGAAGGCGCTTGCGGTCGAACTGGCGCAGCGCGGCATCACGGTCAACTGCGTGGCGCCCGGCGTGATCGAGACGGAGATGATCGAGGGGATCTTCGCCGAGGAGGCGATGAAGGCGATTCCGATGCGCCGCTTCGGCAAGCCCGAGGAAGTCGCGGCGGTGGTGAAGTTCCTGATGTCCGAAGAGGCCGCGTACGTGACGCGTCAGGTGATCCAGGTGAACGGTGGAATGTTCTGACGCTCCGCAAGTCCTGACGGGACCAGAACCGAGAGATGCGCTTCTCAGCACCTTTTGATGCCGCATCAAAAGTTCTTCCGATGCCGCATCAAAAGGAACGAGCAGTCCTCCATCCGGGGACTGTCCCGTTTTATTATTCTTTTGAGTAATGTCTTGTTTCGCTTGATTTGATAGAATGACTCGTGTCAAAAGAGAAGCGGAGGAATCGATGATGAGAATTGGGCTTGTGGTTGCGATACTTGGTGCGCTTTCGGCTGTCGCGTCGCCGGCGGATAAGAAGGATCCGCGCGAGACGTATTCGAAGGACGGATGGAAGCTCGCGTGGAGCGAGGAGTTCAACGGCACAGGCTCGCCGAGTCGTGAGGTTTGGCAACCCGAGGTCGGCTTCATCCGCAATCACGAGCCGCAGTACTACACCGACATGCGCGAGGAGAACTGCACGCAGAAGGACGGTGCGCTCGTCATCACCGCGCGGAAGGAGACGTGGCCCAATGCCGATTACGGTAAGCAGAAGAGCGGCTGGAAGTACGGCATCAAGGAGGCGAAGTACACGTCGGCGGACATCGTTTCGAAGCGCTCCTTCCTCTACGGACGCATCGAGGTGCGCGCGCAGATGCCGGGCGGACACGGCGCGTGGCCCGCGATCTGGACGCTCGGAGATTGCCTCCGGAAGCCGAAGGAAGATCCTGATTACTGGAACTGGCCGTGCTGCGGCGAAATCGACATCGTCGAGATCTGGGGCAACAATCCGTGCCGCGTCGCCGCGTGCCTGCACACCTCCGACAAGGGCTGGAAGCAGAAGGCAAACGAGCACCACAAGGTGACGGGCGGCGGCGACCGGCGCTTCGACAAGGCGGGCGAGGAGCCGTACAACGGCTTCCACACCTACACGCTCGACTGGTACGAGGACAAGCTCGTCATGTTCTACGACGGCAAGCGCTACGGCGGGGCGAACCTCGCCCGCAGCGACTGGCCGGACGGAACGAATCCGTTCCGCAAGCCGCATTTCCTTCTCCTCAACCTCGCGCTCGGCGGCTACGGCAACAAGGTCGTCGACGAGGACTGGACCGACCCCAAGACGGGCAAGGTCGTCCCGGCGGCGAAATTCCCGATGGAGATGAAGATCGACTACGTGCGTTACTATACGAAGGGGGAGTGAGAGATGGATGGAGTCATTGAAAGGTGTCGTTCGGTTCTTGCATTTGCGGCCATCTTTTTCGCGGGGCTCTTCTCGTCTGCTGCTCATGCGGCGGATACGCCGCCGGCAGGCGTGACGCTCGTTGATCTGACGACGCCGTCGACGACATGTGAATGGAGCGGCTCGAAAGGTCCGAGTACCTTCAAGCCGTTCAATGATTCGACATCCCTGACGGATACGAACAACCGCGTTCTGGTGGCGGCGACGTCCATTACGGTCATCTGCGACTTCGGTGAAGGGAACGAGAAGACCGTCAACGCCTACAGGCTCTACATGTTCAACAACGGGTGCAACAATCGCACGCCGAGCGCCTGGACGCTCTCCGGGTCGAA
>CAMEZU010000132.1 GCA_945947925.1 uncultured Verrucomicrobiota bacterium | reverse complement strand
GTCCCCATGAGCGCGATGTCCTCCTCGCGCGTCGTCCCGAACCCAATCATCGGGTCGAGATAGAGCCGCTCGACGGGCAGAATCGCCGTCACCGTCGCCAGATCCAGGGGAACAGTCCCTCCCGCATCGGGGACAGTCCCCGAGAGGCGATACGGGAAAACGAGTTCGGCACCGTTTTTTACACAAATACGCGCCATCTCGGGGACAGGCCCTCCGTAGACGCAGTTGACGATCGAGACGCCCGCGGCCACGGCCCGCTCCGCCGTCTCAGGGTGATAGGTGTCCACGCTCAGGGGGACAGTCCCTCCGCCGGTCATCGGGGACAGTCCCTCGAGGACGGGCTCGAGGCGGGACCATTCCTCCTCCCAGGAGATGGGGACAGACCCCGGGCGGGTCGATTCGCCGCCGAGGTCGATGATGGACGCGCCTTCCTCGATGAGATTCTTCGCACGACGGACGGCCTCTTCGGGCCTGTAGAACTGTCCGCCGTCCGAAAACGAGTCCGGCGTGACGTTGACGATTCCCATGACTTGGCACATTGACATGATTCATCTCTCCTTCTGCAAAATTCCAGATCCGACTCCGTTCTCCGTGCTGAAATGGGACGCCGTGTCGCTACCAGGCGGAGAGGACGATGACCCGCGCAAGGTTCCCGAGCGCCTCCGCCTCATGGCCGCGCAACTCGCCAACCGTCGGCACGCCGTCCCCGTCACAGCGCCGCGCCAGGTTTTCGCTGGCCCGGCGCAGGTCGGCCACGGCCAGCAGGTCAGCGTCTCCGGCCAGCGACGATACCGCGTTTGACGTTCCCCACAGCCTGCCCGCCGCCGACACCAGAAGCCGCGCCTCGAGTTCCCACCAGAGATCCCTCCACAGGCGGCAATAGCCCGCCGGATCCTTTGCCAGCGCCTCGTTCGACCATTCCCACGGCAAGACCCGCCGCGACTGGCGCTCCAGCCAGGCACGAACCTCCGGGTACGCTTCGCACTCCGCCGCGGTCCAGTCGGACAGGGGACGCGCCAAGCAGGCTTCCGGCGGATCAAGCCGCTCGGGCACGGCCGCCGCCGTCACCGTCTCGGACGTCTCCGCCACCGCCGGCGTCTCCGTCTCCTCGGCGGACCCGGCGGCGTGTCCGATCAGGACGCGAAACAGGACCCCGAGCCCCGCCATCAGCACGAGGCCGACGATGCCGGGCACGACGTAGTTCTGGAGTTCCTTGCCGCTCATACGCCGATTTCGCGAATGTAGGGGATGAGGACGCCGTTGACGAGGTCGGCGTTGAGGCGGTGTCCGCCCTCGAAGAGCCGCATCTGGCCGGGATAGTGCGCCTCGAAAATGGCGCGCGACGGGGCGGTGATCTCGTCCTCGGTGCCGAAGAGCCCGAAGCAGAAGATCCGATCGTCGTCCGTGAGTCCGTCGAACTGATGCGCCTCCATCTCGGCGTAGTGTTCGATCGTCTCCTTGTAGATGTGGAACTCGAGCGCGCCGTCCTTGCGCTTGTTGAGCCACTTGTACTTCCCGACGTGCAGGAGCGAATAGAGCTTCGACGTGCCGAACGAGGGATTCACGCAGATGCGCGGAAAGCCGCGGAGCTGCTGCGCGTACATGCCGCCCATCGACGTGCCGACGATGAAGTCCGGCTGCTCCTTCGCGACGAGCGCCTTCAGGAACGGGAGCGCCTCCTGCGGATCGACCGGAATGTCCGGCGCGATCACCTGCACGCGCTTCGACGGATCCTTCTCCTTGTCCCAGAAGGCGTGCCGCAACACCTCGACCGTCCCGCTCGCGCCGGACGATCCAAAGCCGTGAAGGTAAAGGATTTTCTTCATTCCTTGCCACAGAGGGGGAGGAGTCCCCGGTTTCTAACGTAGGGGAGGCGTCCCTACGAGGTCAGCGCGACTGGCCGAAGAGCCAGGCGAGGACCTGATCGTTCGCGTAGGTGCGCGTCCAGCAGTCGTGGTTGACGTTCGGATACTCGGTGTAGAGATGGTCCGCCCCGGCCGCAGTCAGGGCCTTGTCCATCCGACGGGAATACTCGACCGGCACGGCCCCGTCGACCGATCCGTGGAAGAAGCGGAGCGGTAGGCCCTTGTACAGCGCGGCCGCCGTCTCGTCCACACCGCCGCAGATCGGCATCGCCGCTGCAAAGAAGTCCGGCTTGCGCGTGACGATGTCCCAGGTGCCGAAGCCGCCCATCGAGATGCCCGTCACGTAGATGCGCGCGGGGTCTACCGGCAGCGTCGCGCAAAGCTCGTCGAGGAGGTCGCACACCGCCTGCATCTCGCGGCTCGGCGTCGCGGGACGGCGCATGTGCGGCACGCTCCAGTCCTGGTCGACCCACTTCTTGCCGCTCGGACACTGCGGCGCAACGACGAAGGCATCGCCGTGCTTCATCGCGTACTTGCAGAGCGGCACCACGCCGTGGACGAGCGTCCGGGTGTTGTCATCGCCGCGTTCGCCCGCGCCGTGGAGGAAGAGGACGAGCGGATAGCGGACCGCCTTGTCGACTTCCGCCGCACCATCGGCCGGCTTGTGGAGGCGGTAGCGGAGGGTGTAGCCGTCCTTCACGAATTCGCGCTTCTCCGTCAGCTGCTCCCCGGTCATCGCGTCGATGGCGGACACCTCCGCGACGGGACGGTCGGCGGGACGCGTCTGAGGCGTATACGAATACGGCAGGCAGCCGGCGAGGGGCAGCGCCGCCAGCGCGGCGAAAAGGTGACGGACGGACAGACATTTCATCAGGTGTTCTCCTCGGTCGTTTCGGTAGTCGCTTCAGGGGTTGCTTCAGGAGCGGCGTCGCCCTCGGGGGCGGGCACCGCATCCTCGGCGGACGATTCGTCGCTCTCGCCTTCGCAGACGGAGACCGAGACGAGCGTCGCGCCCTCGGAAAGGCGCACGAGCCGGACGCCCTGGGCGCTGCGGCCGTAGACGCCGATCTGGTTGACGGGGCTGCGGACCATCTGCGCATCGGACGTGATCGAGATGATCGACTCGCCCTCGGCGACCGCGTGCGCCGCGACGATGTGGCCGTTGCGGTCCGCGTTCTTGATCGCGGTGACGCCCATGCCGCCGCGATGGGTCTGGCGGTACTCGGTGAATTCGGTGCGCTTGCCGTAGCCGTTCTCGGTCGCGACGAGGAGCGTCTTGTCGGGATCGCACACGTCAAGCGAGACGACGTAGTCGCCCTCCTGCAGCGTGATGCCCTTCACGCCCGTCGCCGTGCGGCCCATCCGACGCACCTCGTCCGCGAGGAACTTGATGCCGATGCCACCCGCCGTGAGCATGATGACCTGGTCGTCGGGCTTCACGAGGCGGACCTCCATGAGCTCGTCGCCCTCGTCGATGTTGATCGCGCGGATGCCCGCCTTGTTGACGTTCTGGTAGTCGCCGAGGAGCGTCTTCTTGACCGTGCCGCCCTTCGTCGCGAAGAAGACGTCCACGTCGCCCTCGAAGGAGCGAATCGGCAGGAGCCGCAGCACCTGCTCGCCTTCCTGCAGGCTGAGGAGGTTGATGAGCGGACGGCCGAAGCTCGTGCGGGGCGCCTCGGGAATCTGGTAGGCGTCCTTGACGAAGAGGCGGCCCGTGTTGGTGAAGAACATGAGCGAGTCGTGCGTGTTCGCGACGAAGACGAGGCGGATGAAGTCCTCCTCCTTCACCTGCGCACCCCGGACGCCGTGTCCGCCGCGGCGCTGCTCCTTGTACTCCGTGAGCGGCACGCGCTTGACGTAGCCGCGGTTCGAGAGCGTGATCACGCACGGGGCGTCGGGAATGAGGTCCTTCATCGACACCTCGTTCTCGTCCGCCACGATCTCCGTGCGGCGCTTCGCGTCGTCCTTCGAGCAGTAGCGCGCCTTGATGTCCGCAAGGTCGTCGCGGATGATCGCGTAGACCTTCTCGGGATCCGCCAGGATCGCCTCGAACTCGGCAATCGCCGCGAGAAGCTTGTTGAGCTCGTCCTGCAGCTTGTCGCGCTCGAGTCCGACGAGCTGGTAGAGGCGCATCTCGAGGATCGCGTTAACCTGGAGGTCGGAGAAGCCGAAGCGCTCCTGCAATCGCGCCTTCGCCTCGTCACGCGTCTTCGACGAGCGGATGATCGAGACGACCTCGTCGAGGTGGTCGATCGCGAGGAGGAGTCCCTCCACGATGTGCTTGCGCGCCAGCGCCTTCTTGAGCTCGAAGCGCGTGCGGCGGGTGATTACCTCGAAGCGGTGGTCGACGTAGCACTTGAAGTAGTCCTTGAGCGTGAGGATCTTCGGACGCCCGCCCACGATCGCCAGCAGGATCGCGCCGAAGGTCGTCTGTAGCGCCGTGTGCTTGTAGAGGTGGTTGAGGACGATCTCGCCGACGGCGTCGCGCTTGAGGTCGATCGAAATGCAGATGTCGCTGTCCGTCGCGCTCTTCTTCGCCTTCGCCGTGCCGCCCTTCGAATCCTTCGTGTGGCCGCCCGACAGGTCGCGGATGTCGCTGATGCCCTCGATGACCTTGTCCTTGACGAGCTCGGCCATGTGCTTGATCATCTCGGCCTTGTTCACGCCGTAGGGGATCTCGGTGATGACGATCTTCGACCGGCCGTTCTTCTCCTCGAGGATCTCCGCCTTGCCGCGCACCGTGATCTGGCCGCGCCCGAGGCGGTACATCGCGTTGATGCCGTTGTAGCCGCAGATCTGCGCGCCGGTCGGGAAGTCAGGACCCTTCACGAACTGCATCAGGTCGTCGATCGTGCAGTCCGCACGGTGCTGGATGTAGTAGTCGATGCCGTCGCAGAGCTCGCCGAGGTTGTGCGGCGGAATGTTCGTGGCCATGCCGACCGCGATGCCGCTCGAGCCGTTCAGGAGAAGGTTGGGGAGTTTCGCCGGCAGCACGGTCGGCTCCTCCATCGTCTCGTCGTAGTTCGGCGCCATGTCGACCGTGTCCTTCTCCAGGTCGCCCAGGAGCTCCTCGGTGACGCGCTGCATGCGCACTTCGGTGTAACGCATCGCGGCCGCGCCGTCGCCGTCGATCGAGCCGAAGTTGCCGTGGCCGTCGACGAGCGGCACGCGAAGCGAGAACGGCTGGGCGAGGCGCACAATCGCCGCGTAGACCGAGCTGTCGCCGTGCGGATGGTACTTGCCGATCACTTCGCCGACGACACGCGCGGACTTCACGTGCTTCGTGTTCCACTCGTTGTGCAGCTCGTGCATCGCGAAGAGACAGCGGCGGTGCACCGGCTTGAGGCCGTCGCGCACGTCCGGAAGCGCACGCCCCACGATGACGCTCATCGAGTAGTCGATGTAGTCGCGCGACATCGAGTCTTCAATGTTGATGTCCTCCAAGGCTGCAGCCTGCGCCACTTCGACGGGAATAACGGTATTTTCAACGTTCTCTTCGCTCATAGGCGTATATTATAGCATTTCACGCGCGTGCGCGCACGCGTAAAACGCAAGGGAGGTACTCGATCAGTCAACACCGCTAGCGCGGTCTTGACTGACCTCGGCATCTGAGCGTCTGAGCAAAAGTGCATCTGAGC
>CAMEZU010000131.1 GCA_945947925.1 uncultured Verrucomicrobiota bacterium | reverse complement strand
CCCGAATCGCTCCGAAAGAAGTTCCAACGACGGACAGGGCCGCCACAAGTGTCATTATATGCTTCATTTCTTACCTCACTTTGGGATTATTCAATCTCTCCTGCGCTTGAAAAAGTCCTGCAGAACGGCCTTCGACTCGTCTTCCAGCACGCCGGTGACGATCTCGGGATGGTGGTTGATGCCGGGGTGGCTGAAGATGCCGAAGGTCGTGCCGCCTCCGCGCTTGGGATCCGAAACGCCCCAGACGACCGCATCGGGACGGGCAAGGACGATCGCGCCCGCACACATCGGACACGGTTCCTTGGTGACGTAGAGGCGGGTGCCCGTGAGGCGCCAGTCCCCTTTCGCCATGAACCCGGCGCTGAGCGCGAGCATCTCCGCGTGCGCCGTCGCGTCGCAGAGTCCCTCGGTCTGGTTGTGCGCCCGGCCGAGGATCCGCGCCGCGGTCGGGGTCCAGTCGAAGACCGGAGGGTGCCCGTCGTGCGCCGGTTCGAGAACGGCCGGCTCGACGAGAACCGCCCCCAGCGGAACCTCCCCGTCGGAGGCGGCCTTCTCGGCCTCGCGAAGCGCCATGCGCATGTAGAACGCGTCAAACGCCTCTCGCGTCATGACACCGTCTCCGGTCACAGGCCGACGACCTGTCCGACCTTCTTCAGTTCGGGGAGAAGCTTGCCGTAATCAAGGTCCTGCACGGCGCAGCCCGCGTCGATCGAGAGGGACGCGGCAGCTCCGGCGGCCTGTCCGAGCGCGAAGAAGACGGGCTCCATGCGGATCGAACCGAACGCCATGTGCGAGGCGGACAGGCAGACGGGCACGAAAAGGTTCGTGCATTCGGCCTTCTTCGGGACGATCGCGCCGTAATCGATGCCGTAGGGCTTGAAGCCGATGTGCCGTCCCTTCGGATTCAGGTCGGCCTTCGGTCCGAACGGACTGTAGCGTTTGTAGTCCTCGACGTTGCCCTCGTTATGGACGAAGCCGTCCGCGCCGACGTGACGCCGGACGTTATGCGAGTCCATGCCGTAGGCCCCCATCGCAACCGGACGCGCAGCCTTGAGGTCGCCACGGCAATGGTGCTCGGTCATGACCGTATCGCCGACGAGGCGGCGCGCCTCGCGCACGTAGAGCTGGCTCTGCCAGCCGTTGCCGAGGCCGTCCGTGAACTCGTCCCGGCAGGTCCCCCACTTCGCGACTTCCTCGCGGATCGGCGCCGGCACGCGCGGATGGTTGGCAAGCGTCCACATGAGGCCCATCTGGTAGTCGAGATGCGCCTTCAGGATCTTCGCGCGCTCCTCGTAGGAGGCCTCGGGCCACGCCCAGTTGCCGCCGACGAAGTCCGTCGAAAAGCCGGTGCGGTTGTTCGTGTCCGTCTTGCGGTTGGGCATGCGGGAATTGATCCACGGCATGTAGGACCAGTAGTCCTTCGCATGGACCTTGAAGACCGAAGGATCGAGCGCCTCGAGGTTGCGCAGGAGGAGCTCGTAGTTCTTCTCGTCGTAGCCCGCGGGCTTCGCGAACGGGATGCGGTTCGAGGGATCGTCGGTAAGGCACATGCGGAAGCAGTAGGCCTGGACGCGCTTGTCGCCGTCGCCGTCCTTCTCGTTCGGATTGAACGGCTCGACCCAGGGAAGGAGCCCGGACGAGGGATCGCCCTTCACGACGTAAGGGTCGACGCCCTTGTTGAACTGGTGGTTCTTCGCCGCGCGCTTCTCGATGCCGCTGATCGTCTCGCCGTAGACCGCGTTCGCCTCGCGGCCGACGGTGTAGCTCACGCCCGCCGCCGCCAGGAGGTCGCCCTCGTAGGTGGCGTCGACGAACATCTTGCCCGAATAGATGCGGCCGGAGAGGGTCTGGATCGACGTGATGCGTCCGTTCTCAACCGTCACGCCGCCCTTGGCGCGGTTGAGGTATTCGCCGCGGACGATCCGAAGGCCGTGCTTCTTCTCCCAGTCGGACAGCACCGACAGCGCGGCGGAGGGCTCGAACGTCCACATCGAGTCCTCGCCCAGCGAGCCCGCGCACTGGCCGTCCGGCACGTAGTCGGACCGCTTCTCGTACGTCCAGTGCGACGCATCCTTGTAGTAGTCGGCGATGTCCTTGTAGAACTGCAGCGCGAGGCCGCCGAAGGCCGTCTTGTTGCCGATGTCCGTCTGTCCGAGGCCGCCGGTGGTGAGTCCGCCGACACGCGTTTCGGGACACACGATCACGGCCGTCTTGCCGTGCCGCTGCGCCTCGATGGCCGCCGTAAGGGCCGCCGGAGAAGAGCCGTAGATGACCAGGTCATAGGATGCGTCCGCACGCAATTCGCCTGCGACCGACGCCACCGCCGCAAGGACACCGAAGAGAATTGTCTTGTTCATATCCATGATTATATCAAAAGATACCCGCCCGCGCACTATCCAATCGTGTAAGGAAAACAGGACGGGCAGGTCTCACGCACGGAACATGCATTCGACCTGCCCGCTGTTGGGGTCTTCGGACCTGACTCGCCTTACTTGGCGGCCTGGGCGTCGAGCTCGGCCATGGCGGCCTTGCGTGACAGCTTGATGCGGCCGCGGTCATCGACGTCGAGGCACTTGACCATCATCTTGTCGCCGACCTTGCAGACCGCCTCGACGGACGGAACGCGCTTGTCGGAGAGCTCGGAGATGTGGCAGAGGCCGTCCATGCCGGGGAGGATCGTCACGAACGCGCCGAACTCCTTGATGCCGGAGACGGTGCCCTCGTAGATCTTGCCGGGCTCGGCAACGGCGGAAACCGCGCCGACGGCGTCCTTGGCGGCCTTCATCGACTCGGCCGAGGTCGCGAAGATCGAGACCTTGCCGTCGTCGTCGATATCGATCTGCGCACCCGTCGTCTCGACGATCGCACGGATGTTGGATCCGCCCGGGCCGATGAGGGCGCCGATCTTGTCCACGGGAATCTGCATCTCCTCGATCCGCGGCGCGTACTTGTTGAGCTCGGCGCGCGGAGCCGGGATGACCGTCTCCATGAAGTCGATGATCTTGAGGCGCGCGTCGTGAGCGGCCTTGACAGCACCCTCGACGAGGTCCCACGTGAGACCGCGGAGCTTGAGGTCGACCTGGAAGCCGGTGATGCCCTTGCGGGTGCCGCCGACCTTGAAGTCCATGTCGCCGCAGTGGTCTTCGGCGCCGAGGATGTCGGTGACGAGAACCTTCTGGCTCTGGTCGTCATTGGTAAAGAGGCCGATCGAGATGCCGGCGACCGTGCGCTTGAGCGGAACGCCCGCGTCCATGAGGGCGAGGCAGCCGTTGCAGATCGACGCCATCGACGAGGAACCGTTCGAGCCCATGATCTCGGAGACCACGCGGATCGAATACGGGAAATCGTCGGGGAGCACCTCCGCGATCGAACGCTCGGCGAGCGCGCCGTGGCCAATCTCGCGACGGCCGGTCGAGCCGAGACGGCCGACTTCGCCCGTGCAGTAAGGCGGGAAGTTGTAGTGGAGCATGAAGCGCGAGCTCGTCGCGCCGCCCGTCACCGAGTCGAGGTCCTGCGCGTCCTTCTTCGTGCCGAGCGTGACCGTCGCGAAGGACTGGGTCTCGCCGCGCGAGAAGATCGCGGAACCGTGGAGACGCGGAAGGACGCCGACCTGCGCGGAGAGCGGACGGATCTCGTGCTGGGCACGGCCGTCGATGCGCTTGCCGTGAACGAGGACGTTCTTGCGGACCGTCTCGATCTCGAGGGCGTCGAAGAGGTGGACGAACTTGACGGCGTCGATCTCGGGCCACTTCTCGGAGACCTTCTTGAGGAGGTCCTCCTTGATGGCGGAAACCTTACCCTGACGCTCGAGCTTGCCCTTGATGAGAAGCGCGGCCGCGAGAGCCTCGCCACCCTCCTTGCGGACGAAGTCCATCTGGTCCTGCGGCTGCGGGACGTCGTGGATGTCCTTGTCGGGCTTGCCGAGCGCACGGCGCATCTCGATCTGGAGGTCGATGATCTTCTCGACTTCCTCATGGGCGCGCTTGAGCGCGGCGATGAAGTCCTCGTCGGAGATTTCCGAAGCCGAGCCCTCCATCATGAGGAACTTGCCGCGGAGACCGGCGTAGAGGAGGTCGATGTCAGACTTGGCCTTCTGCTCATGGGTCGGGTTGATGACCCACTCGCCGTCCACACGGCCGATGCGGACGCAGCCGATCGGGCCCATGAACGGGATGTCGGAGATGTGGAGCGCCGCCGAGGCCGCGTTCACCGCAAGGAAGTCGGCCTCGCGCGTGCCGTCGGACTGGATGAGCGTACCATTGACCTGGACGTCGTTGTAGTAACCGTCGGGGAAGAGCGGACGGATCGGACGGTCGCACATGCGTGCCGTGAGGATCTCCTTGCTCGTCGGACGGGCCTCGCGCTTGAAGAATCCGCCCGGGAACTTGCCCGCGGCGTAGAACTTCTCGCGATACTCGCACTGCAGCGGGAAGAAGTCGATGCCTTCCCGAGGCGTGTCGGTATTCGTGACCGCCGTGAAGACGGTCGTGTCCCCGTAGGAAACGGAGACGGCTCCCGCAGCCTGCATGGCCAGGAGCCCGGTCTCGATCACGAGGTCCGTCCCCGCGATGTTGACCTTGAACTGCTTTGCACCTTCCATTGGTGTTCTTTTCTTTCTTGTGTTTCGTTGGTAAATTCAGCAGGAGAGGTCTAGATTCTGTGAACCTATTCCCTATTACCTCTTACCTATTACCTCGCCGCGAAGCGGCGTTAGCGGCGGAGGCCGAGCTTCTGGATGAGCGCCTTGTAGCCTTCCTCGTTCTCGCGCTTGAGGTAGTTGAGGAGGTTGCGGCGGTTCTGGACCTTGCGGAGCAGGCCGTGACGCGAGCTGTGATCCTTGTGGTTGGCCTTGAGGTGAGCGGTGAGGGCCTCGATCTCCTTCGTGAGGATCGCGACCTGGACCTCGCAGGAACCCGTATCACGGTCGTGACGCTGGAACTCGTTCTTGATGGCGGCCTTGTCGATGTTCATTTTCGTGTGTTCTTTCTCATTTTCTGCAGACCGGGAAGCCAAGACCCTGCCCTCTGTCCCGACACGGGACACCAAGCGCCCAAACCCTTGGGCATCCGCGGCAGGGATAACCTCCTGAGACAGTCGCAGATTAAGGTATATTTTATCAAAAACCGGTGCGCTTGAACAAGGGGAAAATAAAAGAAGTCCCGAAGCGGAGGCTCCGGGACCCTTTCGTACCTTTCGGCACGGTCACGCTCAGTCGGCGCTCGGACGGACCTTGCCCTCGGCGACGCGCTTCTTGATGACCTCGTCCGCAATGTTGCGCGGAACGGCCTCGTACTGCTTGAAGATCATCGTGAACGAACCGCGGCCCTGGGTGACCGTACGGATCGCGTTCGAGTAACCGAACATCTCGCCCAGCGGGACGGTGGCCTTGAGGAGCTTGACGCCCGCACGGTCCTCCATGCCCTCGATGCGGCCACGGCGCTGGTTGATGGAGCCGTTGGCGGCGCCCATGTACTGCTCCGGAACCACGACCTCGACGTCCATCATCGGCTCGAGGAGCTGCGGCTTCGCCTTGAGGA
>CAMEZU010000130.1 GCA_945947925.1 uncultured Verrucomicrobiota bacterium | reverse complement strand
GCCCCCAATGCCACAGCAAGAGCAAGGATTGTTCGAGTCATAGCCATATCTTACCAAACACTGGATTAGGTTTCTACAAAAAAAAGAATCTACTCGCGCGGCATCGGTTCGGGACGGGCGAAGGCGCCGTCGAAGGCGAGCGGCAGACGGAAGACGTTCAGCGCACGGTCGCAGAAGGAGAGACGGGAAACCGACGGACGCCGGCCGTGACCATCCGCCCACAGGGCATAGAACGCATCCTGCACGCCGAGAGGCTGGCGCGGATAGTTCTGGTTCCGCGCGCTGCCCTGCGTCAGACGGCGTTCGCGCGTCCAGGTCTTGCCGCCGTCCGTCGACAGCCAGGAGGACAGCTCGCCGCCCGGGTTGTATGGCTGGGGCCCCGTATCCGACGCGCCGATGATCCGCAGCTCGTCGTTCGGACCGACGTACAGCGTCGCGAAATCGTAGTTGTTGTCCGAGACGATGCCCGTGTCGTACTCCGTCCAGTCCGACCCGTCGAACCGCGCGATCTTCCATTCGCGCGGACCGTTCTCGGGACCAGACGCATAGCCCCGGGAAACGAGATAGAGCGCAATCGGACGGTTCGCCCGGTCGAACTTCACCCCCTTGATGTAGACGTTAAGTCCCTTCTCCGCATAGCGCGCGACCAGGGCCGGATTCTCCCGCGTTTCGAGGGGAAGCATCAGTGGTTCGCCGGCGACCTAACATCACGGGGACAGTCCCCGGCAGGATCTAATGAACACTCTCGCCCCCCAAACAACACTTTTTTACCTTGAGTGCCAAAACGAAGGATATGAGCGCGAGGATGAAATACATCGTGAAGATCCAAGGATATCCTTCGGGACCGTCCGCCATCAATCGTCCGCTCAGCTGATTGCCGCCGATTTGGACGATATTCGCGAAAAAATTCGTGAATCCGATCGCACTCGCCATGTAGACCGGCGCGACGCACTCCTTCGTGCCGGCGAGAAGGACGCTCGTTACTCCATATCCCGCGCCGATGAGGAGATACGCCGCATGCGAAACGCCGAATCCGGACGGCGCGAACGCGAGAAGCGCAAAACCGAGCGCCAAGGCGAATGAGCCCCAAATAAAGAACGGACGACGTCTGTTGCCGAGCCAATAGCTGACGCTCCCCATAAAGACCATGCCGAACATGACGACCCAATTCATTTCGGAAACGAGCGAAACCGAGCCGACCGAACGTGCATACGGCGCGGCGCTCACGCAAAGAAAACTCCAATAAACGGCGATATTGAGTCCAGTCACGAGAATCGCACGGCGCGCCATCGGCTCGGCGAAGCTCTTCGCCATACCGCGCCAAGGAAACGCCTCGCGGATCGTCGAGCTCGTTTCCTCGCGCTTCCCGAAGCAAACGACGAGCGCGATCAGCGCGGCTAGAGTGAGTGTCCCGACATTGATCGCACGTGCCGCGAGCTGCCAAGAGCCGCAGAGCGTCTCGAGGGACGGAAACACGGCGCTCGCACTGAGCGTTCCGCCGTAGCTGAAGAGATAGAATATGCCAATCAGCGCGGCGAAATAGCGCCGCTCGAAGGAAACGTCAAAGAGTTTCAGAATCGAAAGGTAGACGATCGTCCTGCCGCCTCCATTGAGAAACTCGCCCGCGAGCATCAGCAAGAGGGACGACGACTCGTGGACGGGGATATAGCCGAAGGCCTGTAAGAGCGAGCCGAAAAGAAGCATCTTCATCCAGCCGAAGCGATCGACCGCAACGCCGCCGATGCCGATAAAGGCGAGACAGCCGAAAACACCGACGCTCGGCAACAGCGCGACTTGAGAGGGCGACAGCGCGTACTCGCTCGCGATTTTTTCAAAAACCATCCCGGGCACTGCGACCCGACTCATCGCGCCGAGTAAGTACACGAGACACCCGAATAGAACAGCTAGAATTCGCATGCGCAGGCGGTGAATTTAATGCCGACGGCCTTGTTTTCATGATGTCCTTCATCATTGCCGTGCCGAGTCCGAACATCTGCAGCTTGGAGAGGACGAGCTTCTCCGCACCGCTCGGAAGCATCCATCCGAACATCCATTTGGAGTCGAAGGCGAAGGTGCCGTTGAAATCGAAACGGGCGCCGGATGATACAGCTGCCAGCTCGTCCAGCCACCGGTGAGGTTGGCGACCGTGAAGCCGTTCTGCTTGAGGATACGCTCGGCGAGATAGCCGCGCAAGCCAACCGCGCAATACGTGACGTAGCGCTTAGACTTGTCGAGCTCGCCGAGACGGGAGCGCAAGTCTCCGAGGCGGATGTTCATTGCGCCGGGAATCGCGCCGGATTCGTTCTCCATCGGTTCGCGGACGTCGATGAGCTGCGCATCTTCAGGCAACGCCTCGGCGCTCACGACATCGCTTTTACCGGTCAGCACGTTCTCGGCGACAAACCCGAGGAAGTTCACGGGATCCTTCGCCGAGCTGTAAGGCGGCGCATAGGCGAGTTCAAGTTCCCCGAGCTGCGGCGCCTTGAGCTTCAGGCGCATTGCCGTCGCAATCGTGTCGATGCGCTTGTCGACGCCTTTCACGCCGATGATCTGCGCACCGTAAATCGTGCCGTCCGCGCCGAAGAGAAGCTTCATCGTCATTCGCTTCGCGCCCGGATAATATCCCGCCGAGGATGACGGATGGATGTAGATTTTCCGATACGCGCGGCCTTCGTTCTTGAGCCGTTCTTCCGACCATCCAACACTTGCCGCAGACATCTCGCCGACCTTGACGATACTTGCGCCGAACGTGCCGCGGTAGACGCTCTTGCCGCCGGACATGTTGTCGGCAGCGATGCGTCCCTGCTTGTTGGCAGGACCCGCCAGCGCAATGGCCGTGTGTCCGCCGAAGACGGGATCGACAACTTCGATGACGTCTCCCGCCGCATAGATGTTGGGGTCGGACGTCCGCAAGGATTCGTCAACGACGATATGGCCGCGCGCGCCAAGCGCGAGTCCGCATGCACGCGCCAAGTCGGAGCGCGGCTTCACGCCGGTCGAGACGACCGCTAGGTCCGCCTCCAGGCGCACCCCGTTGTCGAGGACGGCGATGACGCCATCGGACTTCTCTTCGAAGTCGCCAACTGTCCGTCCAAAGCAGATGTCGACGCCGAGGTTGCGAAGTTCCGCCGCGAGAGGGCCAGCCATTTCCGCGTCCAAAGTCGGAAGGACGTGCTCACCGCGCTGGACGACCGTGACCGCAAGTCCCTTATGGCGCAAACTCTCCGCAAGTTCAAGGCCGATAAAACCCGCGCCGACGACAATGACGCGCGTCGCCTTGCCGAGCTTCGCGATGACGCGATCCATGTCGGAAAGCGTCCAGAGATGCGCGACGTGCGGATGCGCGAGGTCCGTATAAGCCTCTCCGACCGGCATCGCGCCCGTCGCCAGCAGAAGCTTGTCATAGCCGAGTCTTTCCTCGCCCGCGTCGGTTTTGACCGTCACCGTCTTCGCCACTCGGTCAATGGACATCGCCTCGGTTTCCGTACGGATGTCGATGTTGAACCACGCGGCGAACTTGGCCGTCGGCATAACTGTCAGGCGGGCGCGATCGGCAATCACGCCGCCCACATGATACGGAAGTCCGCAGTTCGCGTAGGAGATCGTCTTGCCTTTTTCCAGCAAGATGATCTCCGCCTTTTCATCCAAGCGACGCAAACGCGCCGCAGCACTCGCTCCGGCGGCAACCCCGCCAATGATCACATATCGCATGCGCTTCATGATCTCTATTTCCTAGCCGAGGATCGCCTTAAGATCGGCTTCGGCTGTCGTCGTGGGCTTGAGCCCGTAGTTCTTCGTGAGGATCTCGAGGACACCAGGCGAGACGAACGCGGGGAGGGTCGGCCCGAGGCGGATATTCTTGATACCGAGGTGAAGGAGCGTGAGAAGAATGCAGACAGCCTTCTGCTCGTACCATGAGAGGATCAGCGAGAGCGGCAGATCGTTGACGGAGCAGCCGAACGCATTCGCAAGCGCGAGCGCGACCTGAATCGCCCCGTAGGCGTCGTTGCACTGTCCCATGTCGAGGAGCCGCGGCAGTCCCGCGACCGTACCGAGGTCGAGATCGTTGAAGCGGTACTTGCCGCACGCAAGCGTGAGAATGACCGTATCCTTCGGTGCGGCCTTCACGAAGTCGGTGTAGTAGTTGCGGCCCGGACGGAAGCCGTCGCAACCGCCGACAAGAAAGAAGTGACGGATCGTCCCCGCCTTCACGGCCTCGACGACCTGCGGCGCAACCGAAAGGACGGTGGCGCGTCCGAAGCCCGTCGTCACGCGCGTGCCGCCGTTCGCCCCGTGCATCACGTGGTCTTCCGCATACCCGCCCAGCGCCTTCGCGCGGGCAATGACCGGCGAGAAGTCCTTCTCCGCGCCGATATGCGTGACGTCCGGGAACTCAACTTCGCCCGTCGTGAAGACGTTCGCCTTGTAACTGTCGCGCGGTGGCATCAGACAGTTTGTCGTGAAGAGGAACGCGCCGGGAACACCGTCGAACTCCTTCTGCTGATTCTGCCAGGCCGTGCCGAAATTGCCCTTCAGGTGCGCGTACTGACGCAGCTCGGGATACCCGTGCGCCGGCAACATCTCGCCGTGAGTGTAGACGTTGACGCCCTCACCTTCGGTCTGCTTCAAAAGGAGTTCGAGATCCTTGAGGTCGTGTCCCGTCACCACGATGAACGGTCCCTTCTCGATTGTCATCGTCACGTTGGCCGGCTGGGGATCGCCGTACGAGGACGTATTCGCCCGATCCAGGAGCGCCATGCAGATGAGATTCACCTCGCCGACTTCCATCACGACCGGGAGCAGCGCCTCCGCAGTCGCCTCGGTCGAACCGACCGCACGCAGCGCCTTGTAGAAGAAACTCGCCACACGCGCGTCGCGATACCCGAGCACCGCCGCGTGCGAGGCATAGGCCGCCATGCCGCGGATGCCGAAGAGAATGAGCGACTTGAGACTGCGGATGTCCTCGTGCTCGTTCCAGAGACGGTTAACGTCGTAGTCCGCGGCAAAGGCGATGCGCGCCTTTTCGGCATGGACCTTGTCGGTCAGGTCCTTGATCGTCGCCTCGTCAAAGCTGACGTTCGTGATTGTCGTGAAGAGCCCCGAGATGACGAGATCGTCCGTCTTCTCCGTCACCTTCGCCTCGTTGCAGCCGACCGCCCGCGCGAGGCCGATCAGCGCGCCCGTAAGCAGGTCCTGCCCTTTCGCGACCGCGGGATTCTTCCCGCACACGCCGCTCACCGTGCAACCCGAGCCCCCGTAGGTCTGCTCGCACTGGAAACAAAACATCTTCTCGTTCATGGCATTCTCCTTCTTGGTTGTCGTGAGGCAGAGTATACCATTTATCCGCCTGACATTCTGTATGAATTATTACCAATTGCGAGAATCATGACCATGATAGGCCTCATCATGCTGTTCTGTTCGCCGATCGAAATTCCGTGGCCTGGCAGAAAGCAGAATGAACCAATAAACAAAGGTCTATCACGACTCAGGCGGCCTGAAGTGACCCACACTTATGCCCGAAGAGCCCAAAAAGTGTTAACTCATCACAAATCCTGACAGGTACGTAAAGTATTGCAATAGTTTACGGGG
>CAMEZU010000129.1 GCA_945947925.1 uncultured Verrucomicrobiota bacterium | reverse complement strand
TCTCGACACAAGAGCGGCAAGTTCGTTTGGCATCTTTATCGGAACGAGGACGGGAAGTTTGTCAGGACGGATCGGACCGTTATCGCCGGGACGAACGATTTCTGTCGCGTCATCACCTACACGCGAGATCCTCAGCTCGTGATTCTCGGCGGCCCCGGCGGTTCTCCCAAGGACATCCGCCGTATCATCACCGACCGCTATTTCCACCGCATCGAGCGCCTACCCTGCCAGACCTTCCCGGCAAGCGGAGCGAATGCAAAGCGCTCGGACATTGACCCCCGAGGGGCTAAATGAGATAATGTGCCGCATGAAAAATCCGCGCATTCTCGTTGGTATGGTTTCGGCCGCTTTCTTCGGAACCGCATCCGCTGTGGCCGGTGTTTTGGAAGTCGGTCCGGGCAAGGCCTACGCAACTCCGTCGGCGGCTTTCAGCGCCGCCCGTGACGGCGATACGATCGTCATCGCCGAGGGTGTCTACCATGACGTCTGCTACTGTCCGAAAACGCCGAACCTGACGGTTCGCGGTGCGGGCATCGACAAGACGGTCATCGACGGAAGCACGTTCAATGCGCCGAGCTCTGCGCAGGGCGGTCCGCATCTCGCGGGCTGGAAGGGCCTCTGGGTCGTCACCGCCGAGGGCTGGACGATCGAGGGCGTCACGTTCCGCAATGCGCGCATTCCCGGGGATGCGGGTGCCAACGGCGCGGGACTCCGCTACGAGGCGGACGGTGATGTGACGATCCGCGGCTGCTCGTTCACGGGTAGCCAGAACGGCATTCTCTGCGGTGCGCTTCCCCATGCGACGATGACGATCGAAGCGAGCGAGTTTCACAACAACGGCAACCACGCCGAATGGGGCGGCGAGGAGGGGTATACGCACAACCTCTACATCGGCGTGATCAAGGAGCTCGTCTTCCGCAACTGCATCTCTGATCACGCGTACCGCGGGCACGACCTGAAGAGCCGCGCGCTGAAGACCGTCATCGAGAACTGCGTGTTCGATGACGGACACGACGGTCGGTCGAGCTATCTGGTGAACTGTCCGCAAGGCGGCGACGTGACGATTGCCGGCTGCACGTTCGTCCAGTCGGAGGCTTCCGACAATGCGCGAATGATCTCCATCGCCGACGGAGACGGATCGCGCCATCCCGGGTCCGTCGTCTACGCCGAGAACAATACGTTCACGAACTACCGCCACAGCTACGTCGAGATGTTCGTCGGCAGCGGCGTCCCGGTTCTCAAGCTTTCCGACCGCATCGAGGACGAGCCGTTCGCGGGCGGTGTGCCGGCGGCTCCGATTGCCGACGGCGAGATTCTCGTCGGGACGACGGGGTACGGGACGAGTCCCGAGTATCGGGAGCTCAGGGAGAACGACGAATGCAATCTCTGGGTGCAGTGGAGCGTTTCGGAGAACCTGCTGCCGGAGAAGCTCGGGCGTGACTGGTACGACTGGGCCGTGTCGAACCGCGTGCACGTGATGACGATCTACGGCGACCAGGACGGCAAGCGCTCGAAGGCGTTGCGCGAAGCCTGGGGCGACCTCTATCTCGGCAACAACCTCGGCGAATACGCGGGCTTCCTCTATCAGGACGAGAAGAGCTACGGCAAGCACTGGCCGAAGCTGGCGAACCTCAAGGAAGCCCACGACTGGTTCGTCGGCGAGATGATGGCCGCGCCGAAGAAGCTCCAGCTGTCGCGTCCTGCGGACGAGCGCGATCCGTATGTCTTCTCGACCTCGGGATCGCCTCTCGCCTGCTACGAACTCGCGGCGGGCGTCGACTTCATCTGCAACGAGATGTACGCCGTCGGCTGCGGCAACATCGGCTACGCGACGGCCGAGGCGCGCGGGGCGGCGAAGCGGTGGGACCGCAACTGGTGGAGCGCGTGGCTCGCGCACGAATGGCAGACGGCCTGGCCGCGGCTTCCCTATCTCGTCCCGCAGAAGATGGATTCGCTCGAGGTCGGACTCAAGGAAATGTGGCTCATGGGCACCTCGATGATGGTGCTCGAGTCCGGCTCGCAGACGACGCAGGCGCATCCGTACACACCGCTCGACGCGTCGATGGCGGATTTCAAGTGCGAGAAGCAAGGCTATGACGATCCTGTGCCGCGCGCATACCGCAAGACGATGAAGGACTTCTACCAGTGGACCAAGGCGCATCCGCGGGCGAAGGGGATGCCGTGCGTCCCGATGGCGCTGGCACTCGGGAACTACGACGGGTACGTCGGGATGACGTTCGACATCTTCGCGACCTTCGGACAGCATCACCTTGCCGCGACGAACGCGAACTGGCGCTGCGGGAAGAGCGAGGAGACCTGGAATGCCCTGCAGGACCTCTTCTGGCCGCGGCCGAAGGACGCGCTCAAGCCCTATGCGAACGGCTGGCTCGGCGGCACGCCGTACGGACAGGTCGACGTCGTTGCGTTGGACGAGAGCCTCTCTCCTGCAAAGCTGAAGGACTACAGGCTCGTCATCCTCGGCGGCTGGAACTCGATGACGCCCAAGCTCGCGCGCGCGGTCTGCCACGAATACTGCGCGGCGGGCGGCACGCTCTATGCGACGCTTGCGCAGTTCTCGTCGCGTTTGGACCGTGAGGGCGAGAACTTTACGGCGGAGGATCTTGTCGGGCTGCCGACGGGCCTCGCGGTGAAGGGGGCGTCGGTTGTCGAGGACATCCTGATGGTCGGTCCGTCCGCGCCTGCGGCGCTGAAGGCGGCCTATCCGGCGCATCTGTCGCAGAAGTTCCGCCTCGCCGAGGTCGAGCTGGACGGGACGTGGGAGACGCTCGCGACGATGGGCAAGCGTCCGCTCCTCGTCCGCAAGCGCGTCGCGGGGAAGGGCTGGGTCTACGTCAACCTGGCGTGGGGCTATCCTGGCAGCCGCAACGACAAGGCCGACTTCCATCTTGCGGTCTGCGATGCGCTCGCGCGCGAGGTGGCGGGGACGACGCGCGTGCAGGGACCTGACGCGCGTTACGTGAACTGGTCCGTCTATCCCGACGGGACGGCCTACTTCATCAACACCGACTGCGTGTCGCGCCGCACCGTGTCCGTGGACGGCGAGCCGGTGACGTTCGAGCCGAAGGAGATGAAACGGCGCGCCGCGCGCGGACTTTGGGCAACGATGCGATGAAAGTGGTATAATATTCGCCTATGAAAGTCGGATGTCATCTTTCTTCGAGCGGCGGATACCTGGCGATGGGCCAGACCGCCGTCTCCATCGGGGCGAATGTTTTTCAGTTCTTTACGCGCAATCCGCGCGGCGGAGCGGCGAAGCCGCTTGACAAGGCGGACGTCAAGGCGTTCCTCGCCTATGCCGGGGAGCACGGGATCGGTCCGATCCTCGCGCACGCGCCCTACACGCTCAATGCGGCGGCGGCCGAGCCGCGGATCCGCGAATTCGCCGAGGAGGTCTTCGTCGACGACCTCAAGCGGCTCGCGTTCACGCCGGGCGCGCTCTACAACTTCCATCCCGGCTCCCACGTCTCGCAGGGCGTCGAGAAGGGCGTCGAGCTCATTGCGGACATTCTCCTGAAGGTGTTGCCGTATGCGGGTCCGACGACCGTCCTCCTCGAGACGATGGCCGGCAAGGGGTCCGAAGTCGGGCGCACGTTCGAGGAGATCAGGTCCATCATCGACGCCGTCGAATCGTCCCTCGTCCCCGCTGTCCGTCTCGGCGTCTGCCTCGACACCTGCCACGTTTGGGACGGCGGCTACGACATCGTGAACGACCTGGACGGCGTCCTCGCGGAATTCGACCGCGTCATCGGACTCGACCGCCTGAAGGCGATTCACACGAACGACTCGATGAACGTCCTCGGCGCGCACAAGGATCGTCACGAGAAGATCGGCAAGGGCAAGATTGGCCTTGACGCCTTTGCTCGGATCGTCAACCATCTAAAGCTCAGGGACCTCCCGTTCTACTTGGAAACTCCGTGTGACCTCCAGGGTTACAAGGAGGAAATCGCATTGTTGAAAAGCTTGCGCAACTAATTCGCTGGGGCGGCGACCCCGCCACCCCGACGATAAGGAGAGTCAGAATATGAAGATCTTTCGCGAACCGCTGAAGTTGCAGAAGTGGGCCAAGGCCCAGTCGAAGGCCGGCAAGACGATTGCGCTCGTGCCGACGATGGGCTATCTCCATGAGGGACATCTCTCGCTCATCGAGACGGCGAAGAAGAAGGGCGCGGACGAGATCATCGTCAGCGTCTTCGTGAACCCCGTGCAGTTTGGTCCGAACGAGGACTACGAGAAGTATCCGCGCGACGAGAAGGCGGACCTCGCCAAGTGCAGGGCCGCAGGCGCGACGGCGATCTTCTTCCCGACGCCGGCGAACATGTATCTCGACCGACACTCCGTCTACATCACCGAGGAGGATCTCTCGACGGGACTCTGCGGCGCGCGCCGTCCCGGACACTTCCGCGGCGTCTGCACCGTGGTCGGCAAGCTCTTCAACCTCGCGCATCCCGATTTCGCGGTGTTCGGACAGAAGGACTACCAGCAGGCGCAGGTCATCAAGCGGATGGTCCGCGACCTCAACTTCGACCTGAAGATCGTCGTCGCCCCGATCGTCCGCGAGCCGAGCGGCCTCGCCCGCTCCTCGCGCAACACCTACCTCTCCGCCGAGGAGAAGGAGCGCGCCCTCGCGCTGTCGCAGTCCCTCAAGAGCGTCACGGTCGGCAAGACCGTCGCCGCCGAGCGGAAGCGCGTGACCGCGTTCCTCGAGAAGGCCGGCCTCACGGTCGACTACGTCGAGTTCGTGGACGGCGAAACGCTCCAGCCCGTCAAGAAGACGGCCAAGGGCGTCTGCGTCCTCCTCGCGGTCTACGACGGCAAGACCCGCCTCATCGACAACCGCGTGCTCTGACAAGATTTTGGTATAATATTCTTTCACACAGTCGGGGTGCTGGGTGGGATGGTCCCATCTGGCTGAGAAAAGACCCGCGAACCTGAATCGGACAATTCCGACGGAGGAAACTGACAATGACGCAGCTTGAAGCGGCCCGCAAGGGCATCATCACCGAGGCTATGAAGATCGTCGCCGCCGACGAAGGGCTTGCCCCCGAGGCGGTCCGCGACGCCGTTGCGACGGGCGAGGCGGTGATTCCGCTCAACATCCACCACACGAACTGCCACCCGGTCGGCGTCGGGCGCCTGTTCACGACGAAGATCAACGCGAACCTCGGCCGCTCGATGACGCATTCCGGCAAGGGTGACGAACTTGAGAAGCTCGCCATCGCCCTTGCGGCGGGCGCCGATTTCGTGATGGATCTCTCCGTCGGCGAGGACATCAAGGCGATCCGCCAGGGCATGCTCGACGCGTCCCCGAAGCCGCTCGGCACCGTGCCGATCTACGAGACCATCTCCCGCCTCGAGGGCGACATCCCCGAGATGGATCCGACCTTCCTCCTGGACGTCATCCGCGCCCAGGCCGAGCAGGGCGTCGACTTTATGACGCTCCATGCGGGTCTCCTCCTCCGTCACATCCCGAACGCGATGAAGCGCCTGATGGGCATCGTCTCCCGCGGCGGCGCGATCATGGCCGAGTGGATGATGGAACACGACAAGGAGAATCCGCTTTACGTGATGTGGGACCAGGTC
>CAMEZU010000128.1 GCA_945947925.1 uncultured Verrucomicrobiota bacterium | reverse complement strand
CGAAGGGCGAGACGTTCGACTTCTTCGCCATCCTCGACTACGCGAAGGCGCAGGAGGTCGGGGTCATCGTCTACGTGAACCGCGAGCCGCTCAAGAAGAACCGCGACGCGATTCTCGATCAGCTCGCCGCCTGGGGCGTGAAGGGCGTCAAGTACGGTTTCGTCAACGTCGGCAACCAGGAATGGCGCGCGTGGGTGACGGACGCGATCCGCGCCGCCGCGAAGCGCAAGCTGATGGTCGACATCCACGATGAGTACCGGCTCACCGGCATTCAGAAGACGTTCCCGAACGTCCTCACGGTCGAAGGCATCTGCGGCAACGAGGAGATGCCGAATGCGGCGCATGACTGCGCGCTGCCGTTCACGCGCTATCTGGACGGACCGGGGGACTACACGCCGTGCTGGAACGTCGGTCGCGTCAAGAACACGCTCGCGCATCAGCTCGCGCTCCCCTGCGTCTACACGAGCGGCTGGCAGTTCCTCTTCTGGTATCAGCGGCCGGATCAGATTCCCGAGTCCGATCCCGCGCTCGACTTCTGGCGCGAGCTTCCGGTGTCCTTCGACGAGACGCGGTTCCTGCAGGGTGAGATCGGGAAGTTCGCCGTCGTTGCGCGGCGCTGTGGAAATCGCTGGTTCGTCGGTGGTATCAACGGACTCGACCGTCGGACCTTTACGCTCGACACGTCCTTCCTCGGAGAAGGCGAGTGGACCTGCCGCCTCTTCCGAGACGCCGATCCGGCGCTCGCGTCCGGCCTCGGCAAGGTTGCGGTCGAGTCCGTTCCGGTCAACGGCAAGCTTCAGATCGAAGCGGCCGCCCGAGGCGGATTCGCGGCGATCTTTGAACGGTGATGGCCGAGGACGTGTTGATTGTGGCCCCAAAAAGGGGGATGGAGGCGAGGTGCCGATTCCGCTATAATGCGGATATGAAATTGATTTTGGGCATTGGGGTGTTGGCGCTTTCCCTGGCGGCGGGAGCGGCGGGAATTGTGCCGTCGTGCGACCTCTATCGCGTCGAGTCGCGCACGGCGGGGGGCGACTGGTGCGCGGCGGTGGTTCATCCGGCGCTCGTGGCAAAGCCGAAGGGGTGCTTCTCCGAACCGGCGACTGTGGCGTTTGCATCCGTGGCGAGCGTATTCCCGGTCGAGATCCGCGTGACGCCGAAGGCGCCGTTTGCGGCGGCGGAGATCCGTCCGCGCTCGCGCGGACTCTTCGGAGCGAAGGACGGCGAATCGTACGTCTTCACGTTGACGCGTCCCGAGAACCTGGTCGTCGACTTCGACGGCGCGATCTACGGGAACCTCTGCCTGTTCGTCTCAGGTGCACGGGATCTCGCACCGGCTGGGAAGGACGACCTCGTCTTCGGTCCGGGACTCCACCATCTGCCGAAGGAGGGGCTCTTCGTGCCGTCCGGAAAGCGGGTTGTCATCGACGACGATGCGTGGCTCGACGGTTCGCTGATCGTCTCGAACGTCACGGATGTGGCGATCGAGGGTCATGGCGTGGTGCGTCCGCTCGAGAATTACCGTGAGCACGGCATCCGCATCGCGCATGCGCAGCGCGTGACGGTGCGCGGTCCTGTCGTCAACCAGTGTTCGGTCGGCGGATCGGAGGACGTGACGATCGAGAACGTGAAGGCCCTGACGCACTACGGGTGGGGTGATGGTTTCAATATCTTCGCCGCGTCCAACGTCACCTACCGTACCATCTTCGCGCGGACGAGCGACGACTGTCAGACGGTCTACGCAACGCGAAAGGGCTTTACGGGTGGTGCGCGCAACATCCGCGTCGAGGGAGCGGTCCTCTGGGCCGACATCGCGCATCCGATCATGATCGGCATCCACGGCAATGCGGACGGACAGGACATCATCGAAGATCTCATCTATCGCGACATCGACATCCTCGACCAGCACGAAAACCAGATCGAGTACCAGGGCTGCATGACCGTCAACTGCGGGGACAACAATCTCGTCCGCCGCGTGCGCTTTGAGGACATCCGCATCGAGGACCTCCGCAAGGGATCGCTCCTTCAGTTGCGTGTCGGCTGGAACGCGAAGTACTGCCGTGCCCCCGGCGGCGGGATCGACGACGTGCTCTTCAAGGACGTCACGTACACGGGCCGGACGCCGGCCTATTCGATCATCGCGGGCTATGATGAGATGCGCCGCGTGAGCAACGTCCGCTTCGAAAACCTCGTCCTCAATGGCGTCCGCGTCTGCGATGCGATGGCGGCGAAGCCGAAGTGGTACGTGACGACAGATATGGCCGGCATCTACGTCGGCAGTCACGCGGATGTGCCGGTCTTTCGGTGATTTTCGGTATAATATCCGGCATGAAAAGATGCTTGTCGACGGTCATGCTGTTTGTGGGCCTGCTGGGGGCTCTGCCCGCGTTCGCCTTTGACTCGTCCCTGACGGTGACGGGGCGTGTCACGGCGCTCTCCGTTCATGAGAACTTCGTCTATCTGCAGTCCGACAGCGAGTCGAATCGAGTGTGGCGGGCGGAATTCAAACATGCGGACTTCCCTGCGGGTCTGACGGCCGGGGAGCTCCTGTGCGTGTCGGGCGGCGTGAATCGGGCGCGCGATCCGCGTCCCCGGGTCCGCGACTGCGAAGTCCTGAGGCGGGAGCCCGGTACGGTTGCGGATCTGTGGCCGGTCTCCGTTATTCCGCTGGCGGAGATTGGGCGCGATCCGTCCGTCACGACGAATGCCGTCGACTGGTGGGGCGCGCGTGTGACGACGCACGGGCGCATCGTTGACGTGAATCGTCGCGACCGCTGGGCGCAGGTGCTTCTGGCGGACGAACAGGGGGCTCATCTGCAGGCGTATTTCTACCAGCCGTACAACGAGCCGATCGATCCGGACCTGAGGATCGGGGCGGAGCTGCGCGTGACGGGCAATGCGCTCTATTCGCCGAACGTCAATCCATGGACCTTGCAGCGCGAGGGCGTTTCGAATCCTCTCATCTACATCGAGAAGCCCGAGAAGGACATCGTCTTCCTGACGCGCGCGCCGTGGTGGACGCCGCAGCGGTTCGTCATTGCGCTGGTGATTCTGCTGCTGGCCGTGGCGGCAGCCGTGCTCTGGGCGTTGTTGCAACGGCACAAACGGCTGGAGGACCGCAAGCTCTCCGATGCCCTCGGACGCGAACGCCTGCGGTTGGCGGGTGAATTGCACGACAACTTCCAACAGCTGCTGGCGGGCTGCATGTTCCGCCTCGGTGCGGCGATGCAACTCGCGGACGAGGAGAATACGCCCGAACTCAACGAGTTGGAGAAACTCGGCGATCTTCTCAATCATGCACAGAACGATCTGCGGACGGCGCTCTGGGGTATGCGCGAGGAGGCGGAAGGTCCGACGGCGCTTTCGGCGCTGCTCAAATACGCGACTGATCGGATGCCGCATTGGCAGGGGAAGGTGCATTTCCAGACGGTCGGCGAGGAACGTCCGCTCTCGCGTCGCTATTCCGGTGCTTTCCTGTTGATCCTTCAGGAGGCGATCGGCAATGCGCTCAAGCATGCGCGCCCGACGCGCATCGACGTGACCATCACGTTTGCGAAGCGTTCGGTCGAGCTGCTGGTGAAGGACGACGGGTGCGGCTTCGACATGGCGAAACTGACGTCGGGCGAATCCTCGGCCGGACTCGGTGTCCTCAGCATGAAGGCGCGCGTCGAGGGTGTCGGCGGCGGATTCCGCATCGTTAGTACGCCCGGCAAGGGTACGGAAGTGAAAGTGAAGGTGCGTCTGTGATCAAGGTCCTGATTGTCGATGATCATCCGGTGGTGCGTGAGGGTATGGCGAGCATGCTCCGCGCCGACAGCGATTTCTCCGTCTCGTCCGCTTCGGGCGGAGCGGATGCGGAGAGGTACTGTCGCGAGAAGGGGTTCCCCGATGTCGTCGTGATGGACGTGATGATGCCCGAGATGGACGGCTTTGCGACGATCGAACGCCTGCGTCGCTTCGAGCCGAAGGTGAAGGTGCTGCTCCTGTCGGGCATGCCGCTCAAGGCCGACGAGGACCGGGCGCGTGAGCTCAAGATCTGCGGCTACCTGCCGAAGTCCGTCCCGTGGCGCCGTCTCGTCTCGGCCCTGCACGAGATCGCCGAAGGCCGGCGCGACTTCATCGGCGAGTCCTACGTCGAGCAGAAGAGCTGCCTCACCGACCGCGAGCTGGAGGTCTTAAAATGGACGGCTCAAGGTAAGACACGCGAGGAGATCGCCGTCATCATCGGCATCAGCGCCGAGACGGTGAAGACCCATGCGAAGTCGGTGATGCGCAAACTCGACGCGGTGAACAACGTCTCCGCCGTCGCTAGGGCCTACGAACTCGGCATCCTGCGGGCTTGATTCCCATTCCCCCAAAGGTAGGATTGAGAGGTATCCCCGTTTTAGGGTAGAATGTGGGGCGAAAATGAAGGGGGATACTCGCAAATGAAGAAAACAACACTCGTCTTTTCGCTCCTCGCCGCCGCGCCGCTCTTCGCGACAACGTATACGTGGAATCCGAATGTCACTTCGGGCAATTGGTCTGACGCCGCGAACTGGTTGGTCGAGGGAGCTACCGCGACCGACTACCCGCGTACCCTTGGCGCGGAGACGGGTGACGAGGCGATTTTCAACAGCGAAGCGACGGTCAAGCTGGGCGGCAACCTGACGGTTGAGCGCGTCACGTTCAATGCCGACGTGCGCCTTGAGTCGGCCGATAACAAGAAGCTCTGGCCGGTCGTCGAATCGTACGAGTGGCTTTCGGCCCCCGACAAAAAGGTGACGCTCTATTGCGTCGGCGTGCGCGCGGCGAACGGGCGTGAGTCCTACGTGCGGGCGAATGTCGATCTTCCCGAGAATGGCACGCAGGACTGCTGGATGCACGGCAACAACGCCGACCTCTGGTTCACGGGCAAGTTGACGGGTAACGGACTCCTCGCTGCTGGCGTGGCGAAGGACACGGGCAACAACGGTGTACGCCTTGCGTGCGATGCGCGGGAGTTCGAGGGCACGATCCGCATCAATTCGGACGGCAATAACCGCTCGAAGATCGCCGGCTCGAACGTGGGCGGCGAAAAGATGCGCTTTGTGATCGAGGGCAAGGTGGCGGACAACGGATCGGCTGTCGCGAGTGACTATTGGACGGGCGATACGATCAAGTTCGGCTCGTTCTATACGAAGGAGTTCAACAACAACTTCCATTTCCGCCTAAACCAGACCGCTCCGATTCCCGTCACCTTTGAAATCGGGCACCTCAACCGTAGCGATGACCGCATTTCGATTCGGACGGCCGAGAACAAGGATGCCTCCGGCCGCCTGCGCATCCGCAAGGTCGGCACGGGTACGCTTGAGCTCTGGGAGACGCGCCATAACTACGGCACGGAACTCAACGATGGCGTCATTAAAGTGGCGACCGACAAGGTGCTCAATTACTATGACCGTTCGACGAGCACGCTGACGTTCGGTACGACCGATGACTGCAACGGCGGAACGCTGCTCTACGGCTTCAACTCGAAGACACCGATTACGACGGACTACTCGGCGATCATCAAGAACTCGAAGAAGGCGATCTCGATCGATACGGGCGACGAGCGCGAGCTCGTCTACGCGACATCCCTCGATGCGTCGAATG
>CAMEZU010000127.1 GCA_945947925.1 uncultured Verrucomicrobiota bacterium | reverse complement strand
GCCCGCGCCGACCGAAGGGGAATCCGATTTCGCATCCACCATCCGCTCCCCCGATCCGACGCCGGAGGCGCTCGCCGCGCCGGAGCTTGTTGCCGTCGCTTCCGCCTCCGCTTCCGACGAGGAGCCGGCCGAACCGCCGGACGACGTTTCCGTTCCGCCGCTTCACACGAAACGCCCCGCAGCAACGGAACGCCCCGCGGCGGCGACGGATTTCGCCGATGGCCCGACTGCGCTCGTCCTCTCCGACACGAAGCCGATTCCCAACTTTGCGTTCGCGGGACAGACGGGCCTCCAGTCCGTCACCCTCCCCGAAGGCATTCCCAGCATCGGAGACGGCGCATTCGCCGGCTGTACGGGACTCCGCTACGTGACGATTCCGTCCAGTGTCGATTCAATCGGCCGGCTGGCGTTTGCGGCCTGCGACAAACTCGAGGCCGTCGAGTTCAAGGGACCGACCCTCGATGTCGACGCCAACGGACAGACCTTCCCCAACGGCGTCCTCGGACTCTATCCCGCCCAGTGGGCCGACGACTGGCGCCGCGTGATCGACCCCGAGACCGGCATGTGGATGGGACTCTTCATGCTCGAGACCCCCTGATTCCGTCGCCAGACACCCCCAAAAAACGAAAAAGAGGCGTCCGACGGTTGTCGAACGCTTCTTTTACTGAGGAAGAAGGGTTCTTCTTAGGCCTCGGGTTTGGTCTTCTTCAGACCGAGTCCGCGGTCGCCTTCCTTCCACTGCCCACGCTGCTGGAGCAGATTGACGCGCTCGAAACGCTTGAGGACGTTGCGCTTGGAGGTAATCTTACCGGAACCCTTAAGAGATGCGTGCTGGCTCATTGTCTTTTCTTCCTTTCAATCAACGGATGAATAGTATATCATTTCCTGGCGGGCATTTCAACCCGCCATTTGTTGATTTATTTCGCCGCCGGAGCCGGGGCGGCCGGAGACGGGAGAATGACCTTGAAATCGTCGGCGGCCTTGATGTCGGCTTCCTGCACGACGGACATGATGAAGGTGCGCGTCGCCTTGCGGGACTCCATCTTGGCCAGATAGGACTTGACCTCGTCAAGAGTCGGGACGGGCTGCGGCGTCTGGGCCTTGATCAGGATGTGGCTCGCCTGAACCTTGTCCTCGGACTTCTTCGTCGTCATGATGAGGTGGTAGCCGAACTGGGTCTTCACGACGTCGGAAATCTGGCCGACTTCGAGTTCGAACGCGGCCTTGTCGAATTCGGGAACCATCATGCCGTGGCCGAATTCGCCGAGGTCGCCGCCTTTCTTGCCGGACGGGCAGGCCGAATTGGCCTTGGCGAGTTCCGCGAACTTGGCGGCCTTTTCCGCTGCGGGCGTCTTCTCGAGCTCGGCCTTCAGCTCGTTGATCTTCTTGAGCGCGTCGCCGGAGCTGTTCTCCGCGTCGGCGTTGGACTTGGTAATCTGGTCGATCATCTTCTGCGCCTCGGCGGTAAAGTCCTGCTTCTCGACCTTGGCATTGACCTCGGCCTTGAGCATCTTTTCGATCAGCACGCCGGTCTTGAACTCGGCGCGCGCCTTCTCAAGGCCGCGCGGATCCTTGGCAAGGTGCTCGTCGAAGGTCTTCGGGGCGCTGGGCATCTCGGCGAAGCGCTTCATCAGCGCCTCCTGCTGCTCCTTGAGGTCCGCGTCGGTCACCGTGAAGCCGAGCTTCTCGGCCTTCATGCGGAGGGCGGTCGAGACCATGAACTGCTGGGCGACCTGCTTGGCGGCCTCGTCCTTCATCTCGTCGGAGGCGTCGGCGCCGTAGGTGGCGACAATCTGCTTGACGGTGGCGTCGATCTCGCCGCGCGTCATCTTCTCGCCGTTGACGGAAATCGCGACCTCGTTCGGGTCCTTGGCCGGCGCCTTTTCGGCGGCCGCTTCCGCCGCGACGACGGCCGTTTCGACCTTGGCGGCCTCGGCCTGGCTGTCGGCTCCGCAGCCGACGGTGGAGACGGCGGCGAGGAGCGCAGCGGTCATGAGATTCATCTTAGCCATTTCTGATACCTCTTCCTTCTTCTGTTGTTGAAATCATCTGCAGGACCGAGCGCCGCGTGTCGGGCGCGCCTTCTAGGTGGAAGGCGTAGAACACGCCGATGACGCGCAGCGCGTCCGCAAGACTGTCCTGATATTTTATCAAAAGGGGGGACTTCAGGCAACGGGCCACCTGGGGGGTGACGGGAATCTTTCGTTCCCCGCGAAGGGCGAACGCGCCGCTTTCCGCTTCCAGCTCCGGGGACAGTCCCGCGAGCCGTAGCACGGCGAGTTCGAAGGCGAGCATCTCCGACTGGAGGTTTGAGGCTGCGACGAGTCGCGCCAGCGACCCGTCCAGCAGGTCGAACCAGTCGCCGGCATCGGGACCGGACGGCGCCTGGTCGAAGACGAGGCGCCGGAAGTGCTCGGCCAGCAGCAGCTTCCGGTAGTCTCCCCGCAGCGCCTCGCGTCCGTCCACCGGCGCGCAGTCGCGCAGCGCGTGAAGCTCGCGCGTCGCGCGCAGGTAGTAGACGATCTCGCATCGGTAGTTGAGGTCGTACTGTCCGAGGAAGGCGCTCTTCGGCCGGACTGCGCCCTTGACGACGGTCGTCACCTTGCCCGTCGGCGTCAGCCAGGTGACGATGTGGCTCGTGCGCGACCAGGGAACGATGCGCAGGCAGATCGCCTCGCACTTGGTTGTTTCGCCGGCCATCAGACGAGCTCTCCGACGAGCTGGTGTCCCTCGGCTTCGCGCACGAGGATCCGCACGAGGTCCTTCCGCTTCACGCCCTTGCGCGCCTCGCCGACTCGGCACCAGAGGTATTCGGACGTCCATCCCGCGACGGTCTTCTCGTCCTCGACGACAATCTCAACGACCCGTCCCTTGAACCGGCGCGCGAAAAGCGAGCGGTCGCCGTCCGCCATCTTCGCCAGCTCCCTGGCCCGGGCGGAGCGGATTTCCTTCGGAACCGCATGGGGCAGGGCGGCGGCTACCGTGCCCGGGCGTTCCGAGTACGGGAAGACGTGGGCTTTCGAGAAAAGGAGCCGCCGCATCATTCCCAGTGTCGCAAGCTGGTCGATGTCCGACTCGTCCGGAAATCCGGTCATGAGGTCGCACCCGATTCCGATGCCCGGCATGAGGTCCCTGGCCTCGCGGACCAGGGCGTCGACGTCTTGGACCTTGTACGGACGCCGCATCGCCGTGAGAATCCGCATCGATCCCGACTGGACGGGAATGTGAAGAAAGCGGCAGATGTTCGGATGTGCGGCCATGACCTTCAGGACGTCCGAAGCGACGGGGCTCGGCTCCAGCGAGCCGAGCCTGATCCGACAGCCGTCGAGCGGCTGCCGCGGCACGGGCGGCCGCTCGGTCGTCCCGAGCTCGGCCAGCGCGGCGAGGAGCTCGGGGAGCCGCTTCCCTCCGGATGCGTAGAGGGACAGGTTGCAGCCCGTCACCACGATTTCGCGGTACCCCGCAGCGATGAACCGGCGCGCCTTGTCCAGCACCTCGTCGAAGGGAACCGAGACGGAGGTGCCTCGGAAGGTCGGAACGATGCAGAACGTGCAGAGACCGCTGCAGCCGTCCTGGACCTTGAGGTACGCGCGGGCGGTCCGCGTCGGGACCGGGGGAGCCGTCTCGGCGCCTGCCGTGCCGGGCTGCGCGGATCCTGTGCGCAGTGTGTAGCCCTTGTCCGCGGACGGCAGGCAACCCGTGACGAGGACGCGCTTGAACGGATACTTCCGCTTGATGTGGTCGATCAGTCGCTCGCAGTCCTTCTGGGCCCGCGCCGTCACGCTGCAGCCGCGGACGACGATCAGCTGTGCGTCGGCGTGAGATTCCGTCCGCTCCCATCCCCGCGCGAGGTACTTCGCCTCGTCCTCCAAGGCCTCGGCACGGCTCAACCGGCAGCCGAACGTCTCGAAACAGACCTTCATCCCTTGGCCATCGCGGGGAAGCAGACGAGCAGCGTCAGGTTGACGATGTTGAAAAGGGCGTGGTTCAGGATCGCGCACCAGAGCGCGGAGGTCCGGCGGTACAACCAGCACTGCGCGAGACCGAAGAAGAAGAGCGCCAGGAACGCGTTGTCCGGCCAGGCGTTCTCGTAGTAGTGCGCTGCCGAGAAGAGCGCCGAGGACACCGCCGCCGTCACGACAAGCCCCGCGCCCTTGCCGAGCGACGGGAAGCCCCAGCCCGGCAGCTTGAAGAGGAACAGGCGGAAGATCAGCTCCTCGAGCGCCGGCGACACGACGACAACCATGAAGACGAGCCAGCAGAACGTTCCGTTCCATCCGACGTGCTTCAGCACGACGTCCAGGTTGGTCTGGGGATGCAGCGCCATCCCGCACGCCTCGGCCAGCCACTGGGTCAGAAAACAGAGTGTGACCGTCATCAGGGTGATGATCGGCCACACGCCAAGAGTGAACTTCAGATTCTTCACTTCGCTTCGACCTCGCTGCCGGTTCCGCGGATCTTGATGTGAAGCTCACGGAGCTGCTGCTCGGTCACGTAGTTCGGCGCGCCCATCAGGAGATCCTGCGCCTTCTGGTTCATCGGGAACGCGATCACCTCGCGGATGTTGGGCGTGTCGGTGAGGAGCATCACCATGCGGTCAACGCCTGGCGCGATGCCGCCGTGCGGCGGCGCGCCGAACTGGAACGCACGGTGAAGGGCGCCGAACTTCTTGACGACGTCGTCCTTTGTGTAACCGGCGATTTCGAACGCCTTGTACATGACCTCGACCTGATGGTTGCGGATCGCGCCCGAGGAGAGCTCGATGCCGTTACAGACGACGTCGTACTGATACGCCTCAATCGTGAGCGGATCCTTCGTGTTGAGCGCCTCTAGTCCGCCCTGCGGCATCGAGAAGGGGTTGTGCGAGAAGATGATCTTGCCCGTCTCCGGGTCCTTCTCGAAGAACGGGAAGTCGACGATCCAGCAGAACTTGTAGCAGTTGTGCTCGCGGATGTCGTTCGTCAGGTTGTCCGCGATGTTCGTGCGGACGAGACCCGAGAGACGGTTGCACTCGTCGACGTCTGCCGCCATGAAGAAGAGCGCGTCGCCCGGCTCCATGCCCACGAGCTTTTTCATCTCCTCAAGCTGGTCGGCGCTGAGGAACTTCGCGATCGGTCCCTTGAGCTCGCCTTCCTTCGTCCAGGAGATGTAGCCGAGGCCCTTGCCGCCGTTCTCCTTCACGAACGCCTCGCGCTTGTCGAACCACGTGCGCGTCTCGACGCCGACGATGCCCTTGACGAGCAGGCCCTTGACGAGGCCGCCGTTGGCGACACACGCCGCGAACGCCTTGAAGTCGGCCTTCGCGAAGAAGTCGCTCATGTTGATCCACTTGAGCGGATTGCGGAGGTCCGGCTTGTCGGAGCCGTACGTCATCATCGCGTCGCGGTACTTGATGCGCGGCCACGGGGCGGCGTTGCACGTCCAGGTGGAGAACTCCTTGAACGTCTTGCCGACGACGTCCTCGACGACGGCGAAGATCTCGTCCTGCGTGGCGTAGGACATCTCGATGTCCATCTGGTAGAACTCGCCCGGCGAGCGGTCGGCGCGCGCCGCCTCGTCGCGGAAGCAGGGGGCGATCTGGAAGTAGCGGTCGAAGCCGGAGGTCATCAGCAGCT
>CAMEZU010000126.1 GCA_945947925.1 uncultured Verrucomicrobiota bacterium | reverse complement strand
TGATGAAGGCGGTCGAGAAGTTCGAGTACAAGCGCGGCTACAAGTTCTCGACGTACGCCACGTGGTGGATCCGTCAGGCGGCGACGCGTGCGATCGCCGACCAGGCGCGCACGATCCGCATTCCCGTGCATATGATCGAGACGATCAACAAGCTGATGCGCGTGCAGAAGAAGCTGATCCAGCGCTTGGGGCGCGAACCGACCGAGGCGGAGCTCTCGTCCGAGATGGGCATGCCGCCGGACCAGGTCCGCACCGTCAAGCGCATGGCCCAGCAGCCGATTTCGCTCCAGTCGAAGGTCGGCGACAACGACGACGCGCACTACGGCGACTTCATCCCGGACGTCACGAGCGAAAATCCGTTCGAAGTGACCGAAGGGCACCTGCTGAAGGAACGGCTGAGGGAGATCCTTGAGACGCTGACGGACCGTGAGCGTCAGGTGGTGGACTTCCGCTTCGGCCTGACCGACGGCTACAGCCGGACGCTTGAGGAGGTCGGACGCCTCTTCAACGTCACCCGCGAGCGCATTCGCCAGATCGAGGCGAAGGCGCTCCGGAAACTCCGCCATCCGAGCCGGATGAAATCGCTCGGAGACTTCCGCAACAACTAAAAGAAAAGAGAAAGAGAGAAAAGTAGAAATGTGCAGCATCTGCAATCTGTTCAAGGGTGACAATCTGGTTCCGACGCTCATCGTCGCCTTCGCGTCCTTCCTCGTGGGCCTGCTCGTCGAGCTCGTGATCTGCAAGGCGACCTGCTCGTGCAAGAACGGCAAGATGGGCGCCCGTCCGGCCGCCAAGGCCCATCCGCGCGCCGAGAAGAAGCCGGCCGCGAAGGGCGGCGACGACAAGTTCGAGAAGCGCCATCCGGCCCCGGCGGACGGCTCGATCGAAATCTACGTCGGCAACCTGAGCTACGTCCTCACCGAGGACCAGCTCCGCAAGGAGTTCGAGGCCTATGGCACGGTCAACTCCGCGCGCATCATCACGAACCGCTACAACAACAAGTCCAAGGGCTTCGGCTTCGTTCAGATGCCGAACCGTCCCGAGGCCGAGAAGGCGTGCGAGGCCCTGAACGACAAGGAGATCCGGGGCCGCAAGCTCAAGTGCAACGAGGCGAAGAACCTCATCTGACCGGATTCGACAGACCGAAGGGGGGGGAGCGACATGGCGAACGCACCGCGTGCATTGGTTCCGCTGGCAGAGGGCTTCGAGGACATCGAGGCCGTGACCGTCGTCGACGTTCTCCGTCGGGGCGGGGTCGAGGTCGTGACGGCCTCGATTCACGATTCGCGGGAGGTGACGAGCGCTCACGGAATCGTCCTGCGGTCCGATGCGCTGTTCGACGATGTCGCTGACGAGTCGTTCGACGCCGTCGTCCTGCCGGGCGGCGGCGCGGGGACGGACAACCTCATGAAGTCCGAGGCCGTCAACGACCGTCTGCGCCGTCAGAAGGACGAGGGTCGTCTCATCTGTGCGATCTGCGCGGCGCCGACCGTCCTGGTCGAGGCCGGCGTCCTTGAACCCGGCCAGCACGTCACCTGCTATCCGACGTGCAGCGTCGACCTGGACCGTCCCTGCGCGAATGTCCCCGTCGTGGCGGACGGCAACGTGATCACCGGCCAGGCGCCGGGAGCGGCAACGCTGTTCGCGCTCGTCGTCCTGCAGGCGCTGTCGGGCGAGAAGGTCGCCCAGAAGGTCGCCCGCGGGATGGTGACGGACGTGTTGTAAGGACCATGTGGCGCAAGCTTCTCGCCCTGGCGCTGGTTCCCTGGCTGGCCTCCGCAAAGACGGAGGTCAGCTTCCTTTTTTCGTATGACCCGAACCACCCCGAGATGCCCGCGACGCGGCGCATCCTCGAGCTGGTCAAGTCCGAGCCCGAAATCGCGCCGGTCCGCTGGGGCGGGCTCTCCCTGCCGGGCGGCGGCGGACGGACGGCCTTCACGCTGGCGCTGGCGGCCGATTCGGCGCCGGACGTCTACCTCTCGTGGTTCCACATCCTCCGCCATGACGTCGAGCAGGGTTTCGTCTATCCGCTTGACGAGTGGCTGTCCGAAGGCGAGCTCTGGGCCGAGCCGTCCGACCTCTGGGATCGCGTGCGCCGCTATGACGGACACGTCTGGGCGTTGCCGACGCCGGGCGTCGCCTACTACGGCATCGTCTACCGCAAGGATCTCGTCGCGGCCGCGGGACTCGATCCCGAGTGTCCGCCGCGGACCTGGAGCGCGTTCCGGGACTGGTGTGAGAAACTGACCGTTCCTGCGTCCGGGACGGATCCCGGGCGCCAGGCCTTCGCCATCGAGAACCGTGCCTGGGGCTTCCTGCCGTGGGTGCAGTCGGCCGGCGGAGACGTGATCAGGGTGCGGGACACGGGGGACGAGGTACGGGGTACGGAGGCGTACGAGGCCTGCTTCGACTCGCCGGCCGCGCTGAAGGCGGCGGGGTATCTGCAGGACCTGGTCCGTCGGGGCGTGGTGCGGGGGCTTCCGAACCTGACGAAGACAGACGAGATCGGACGGCTCTTCCAGTCGGGCGAAATCGTGTCCGTCTTCGGCGGCGAGGACCTCGTCCGCCGCCTGACCGAAACGCTGCACCTGCCGGCGAAGAACATCGGCCTCATGCCGTTCCCCGCGGCCGACGAGGGCGGAGTGAGGGTGTTGCAGGCGCACCGCCATTTCTACGCGATGAGCGAATCCGTCCGACGCCGGCCCAAGGCGGAGCGCGATCGGGTCTGGCAGTGCCTCTGCGCGCTCGCCTCGCCGGAACTGGCGGACGAGGAGGTCCGCCGCAACGTGGACGAGGGCCGACTTCAGTGGTGCCGTCCGTCCGACCTGCGCCGCCTGGGCTACGGGGATCGCCTCGGGGAAGTGCCCGCCGGCATCCGCGAGATGTACGACGACCTCGAGCGGGGCGAGATCAAGGCGGTGACGGAACCGTGGGTCGGCTTCTGGCAGGCGGCGGGCGACCTCGTGCAGCGACGCTTCCTCGGGCTGCTGCTCAGCTCCGCCTCCGGCAAGCACTTCGACTACGCGGCGGCGCTCGCGTCCATCACGGAGGACGCCAACCGCGGGCTCATGTTCGACAGCGACCGCAGCCGGGTCGACGCGGCCCGCCCGTACGCGCGCATCGTCTTCGGCGCGCTGCTCGCCTGCGCGCTGGTCGCAGCTGGGCTGGTCTGGAAGGTGAAAAGACCGGCGCCTGGGGCATCCACCCCTCCACACCTCCGAACCTCCGCCCCTCGGGCGCGCAGCCGCGCGCTGGCGCCCTGGCTCTTCCTGGCGCCGGCGGTCCTGTCGATTCTCGTCTGGAGCTACTATCCGCTCGTCCGCGGCGGCGTGATGGCGTTCCAGGACTATCGCATCGTCGGGTCGTCGGCATGGACGGGGCTCGACAATTTCATCCGCGTCTCCTGCGATCCGGGATTCTGGGCGGCGTGGGGACGGACGCTCGAGTACGTGGCGATCACGCTCCTGTTCGGATTCTTCACGCCGATCCTGCTGGCGGTCATGCTCTGCGAGATTCCCCGCGGCAAGATCCTCTTCCGCTTCCTCTACTTCCTGCCGCACCTGACGAGCGCGCTCGTCGTGACGCTCCTCTGGAAGCTCATGTTCGCGGCGGGGCCGGACGGCATCCTCAACCGCGCGTTCGCCCTGTTCGGGGTGGCGCCGCACGACTGGCTGCAGGATCCCGCGTGGGCGATGGTCTGCTGCATCCTGCCGGGGGTCTGGGCGGGCGCGGGCATCAGCTCGCTCATCTACATCGCCGCGATCGAATCGCTGCCGCGCGACTACTACGAGGCCGCAGCCCTGGACGGGGCCGGCATCCTGGCGCGCTTCCGCCACATCACGTTCCCGCAGATCGCGCCGCTGATGGTCATCAACTTCGTCGGCTCGTTCATCGCGGCCTTCCAGGGCATGGGGTCCATCTTCCTCCTGACCTTCGGCGGACCCGGTGACGCGACGCAGGTCGTGTCCCTCCAGATCTGGAAGGAGGCCTACATCAACCTTCGGTTCTCCACCGCGACGACGATGGCCTGGTACCTGGGCGTCGCGCTGATCGCCTTCACCTACCTCCAGATCCGTCTTCTCAGAAGGGTGGAATTCCGCCAGGCCGCCGCCAATTGAAGGCTGCGGATTTGTGCTATAATAGGGCAAACGTCACGAACGAGTGATTCGGAATGCTGAAGAAAGCCAGGAAAAGGATAGCCAAGACGCGCAAACAGCTCTCCAAAAAGGGCTGGAAGTTCCTGCTGGCGGGCGACGGCATGTCCATTCGGACGGGGCGGTTCTTCATCGAGTCGATGCTGGTCGGGCTCTTCACCGGCTTCGTCGTCGTGGCCTTCCACTACATGATTCTCGCCGGCGCCTGGGGCGCGGAGCGCCTGTCGGCCTGGGGCGCGCGCTGGGCGCTCGTCGTCCTGCCGCCGCTGGGCGCGGGTCTCGGCTACCTGCTCATCAAGCGCTTCGACTCGCTCGAACACGCGCGCGGCACGGACAGCGCCATCCTCGCCTATCACCGCCGCCACGGTTACGTGCCGCCGGCGGTCATTCCGGTGAAGTCCACGGCCTCGGTGCTGACGGTCGCCTCGGGCGGATCCGCCGGTTATGAAGGTCCCGTCACCCTGCTGGGCGCCTCGTGCGGCAGTCTCGTCGCCTCGTGGTTCGGCCTTTCGGCGCGCGCGCGGCGCATCCTGATGACGGCGGGCCTTTCGGCCGGCATTGCGGCGCTCTTCCAGGCGCCGCTCGCGGGGGCGATCTTCGGCTTCGAGATCCTCTACTCCTCGAGCGACGTCGAGTACGAGCCGATCCTGCCGTGCTTCATCGCGTCCGCCATCAGCTACACGATCTATGCGCATTTCGTCGGCTGGACGACGCTGTTCCAGATGCCGGAGGGCTTCCGCTACGACAACGGGATGCGTCTTTTGCCGTATTTCATCCTCGCGCTTGTCATCACCTTCGGCGCGCGCTTCTACATCAGCTTCTTCCGCGCGACGGAGCGGGCGTTCGCCGGCGTGAAGGTCCCCGGGCTCCTGAAGGTGCTGGCGGGCGGCCTGGCGACGGGCCTCCTGCTGCTGGTCCTGCCGGAGGTCAGGGGCGCGAGCTACGACGTCATCGAGCGGACCCTGAGCCTCGACGCGGGAACGGCGAGCGTCGGCTGGCTGCTCGGCTTCTTCTTCCTCAAGGCGGTCGCCACCTCCTTCACCGTCGGCTCCGGCGGTTCGGGCGGCGTCTTCGCGCCTGCCATCGCCTGCGGCGGAGCCCTGGGGGCTGCGGTCGGCATGTCCCTGCAGTCGCTCTGGCCCGGCATGGGCATCCACCCCGCCGCGTTCGCCCTCGTGGGCATGGCGGGCTTCCTCGCGAGCTGCAACCGCATTCCGATCGCCGCGATCGTGATGGTCTCGGAGATTTCCGGCAACCACCAGCTGCTCCTCCCGGCGATGTGGGTCTGCTGCATCAGCTTCTGGCTGAACAACGACTGGTCCCTCTACCGCAGCCAGGTCCACAACCGCGAGGCCTCGCCAGTCCATCAGCTCTGAGGAGAGACCGTTCCGCGGCAATCCACGATGGAGAATGAACCGCAGACAGACGCAGACGAGGCTGCGCTCGCGCTTGCCCGGAGGAGAGACATAAGCGCCTCCGATAAAGGAACGACCGTGTCCGGACTTTT
>CAMEZU010000125.1 GCA_945947925.1 uncultured Verrucomicrobiota bacterium | reverse complement strand
GCAGCCTGGTAGCTCGTCAGGCTCATAACCTGAAGGTCGTTGGTTCAAATCCAGCTCCCGCTACCAAAATTCATGATGACCTGGCTCATGACGACATACGGCGGACCGTAGCGCAGCCTGGTAGCGCGTTTGCTTGGGGTGCAAAAGGTCACGAGTTCAAATCTCGTCGGTCCGACCATCCTACGCGATCAGCTAGCTGATTGGCGCTGGAAGGTGGCCCTCGCGGCAAGCCGGTGTTGAAGGTTCGAGAGTGATTATGATATAATACTCACTCAAGAGCAACGCAAGGTGGGATGGCCGAGCGGTTAGGTTACGGACTGCAAATCCGTCTACAGCGGTTCAACTCCGCTTCCCACCTCCAATTTCTGACATGATTACGATTTGGGGACTCATACTCGGTATTCCGCTCCTCGCTTTTGGCGGGGTGGCGGCGTTTTCACCGTCTATGGCGTGTCGTTTCACGCACTGGTACCGGGAGAACAGGACGGTGGCAGCCGTGCTGACGGCGTGTGCGTGGTTTTGGACGGCCTATGAGTGCGATACGATCGGCATTGAGGCGTTTGACCGATTCACGAAGTTCTTCCCTGGAGAGCTGTGGATCCTGGCCTGCGTGCTGACGTATTTGACGGTGATCTGGATGCCGAAGAACCTGCCTGTCCGGGCCTTGACGGGGCTTCTGATGCTTTTCCCGGCGGAGCTGTTCAAGACGACGCATCTTTATCGCCCGCCCGTCGGCACGTGGTTTGCCGCGGTCGATCTCTTTGTCGTCACGGCCTATGTAGCGGCGGTGGTCGGCATGTACGGCATGTTCTATCCCTGGCGGCTTGAGAAGGGTATGGATCTTGTTTTCTCGCACGCGACGTTGGCACGGATCCTGGGGGGGCTCTGTGCGGTCCTTGGAATTGCGCTGATCGTGATCGGATGCTTTGCATGAACAAGCCGTTTGCCATTTTATCTACCCTTTTGATTGGCGTCGCTGCTGAAGCGGCGCTTGTTCGTCTTGTGCCTGAAGACGGCACGTCGAAAAAGTTCACGTTCAAGACCGATTCGGACGTCGAGTACGTCATCCGCTTCTACCGTCCGGACAACAGGCCCGAGGCCCGCTTCGCCTTCGAATAAACGCAAGGGGAAAAATGAAAGACATCCTGACCATCCTGTTCACCGTCCTTGGCGGACTCGGCATCTTCCTCCTCGGCATGAAGCACCTTTCCGAGGGACTTCAGGCCACGGCCGGCAACGGACTCCGAAAGTTCATGGCCCACGCGACGAGCCATCGCATCGTCGGCGTCGGCACGGGCATCGTCTCGACGATCATCGTCCAGTCCTCGTCGATCATCACGGTGATGCTCGTCGGCTTCGTCTCGACGGCCTTGATGACACTCCCGCAGGCCTTTAGCGTCCTCATCGGCGCGAACATCGGCACGACGGCGACCGTCTGGATCATCGCCTATGCGCCCGATCCGCAGATGCTCGGCTTCATCGGCCTCGCCTTCGGCGGCGTCATGTACTTCTTCTTCCGCGGCGAACGCGTCCATAACCTCGGCCTCACCATCATCGGTCTCGGCCTCGTCTTCCTCGGTCTTTACTTCATGTCGAAGGGCGTCGCCCCGATCAAGCAGAATCCGAACATCGCGCACTACTTCACCTCGATGTCGACGGCCAGCTTCTTCGGCGTCGTCAAGATCGCGGTGTGCGCGATGCTGCTCACCGCCGTCATCCAGAGCTCGGCCGCGACAATCGCCATCGCGATGGCGCTCGCGCAGCAGGGTCTCATCAGCTACGATGTCGCGATCGCCGTCCTCTTCGGCGCGAATGTCGGCACGACGGCGACGGGCTGGATTGCCGCAATCGGCGGAACGGCGGACGCGAAACGCACGGCGCTCTCGCACTCGCTCTCGAACCTGATCGGATCGATCGTCCTCCTTCCGCTCTTTTACGTCTTCTTCGTGAAGGTCGGTCCGTGGATCTTCCCGAACTACGACGCGCTCGAGACGATCACGGTCTCGGGCCAGGCCGTCCAAGCCTACACGCACCGCATGGCGCCGATCGCCGTCACCGACACGATCTTCGCCATCTGCCGCGGCCTCATCTTCTTCCCGCTCGTGAAGCCGTTCTGCCGTCTCATCGAGCGCATCGTCAAGCAGCCGGAGAACGAGAAGCCGCACCTCTCGTCCCTCAAGATCGGCGCGCGCGTCGCGCCCGTCATCGCCTGCGACCAGGCGCTGCAGGAGGTCATCTTCATGCGCGAGAGCGACCTCGACCTCCTTGCCTGCTCGCGTCAGGTCCTCGCCGGCGAGTCGGACGAGAAGCTCGAGCAGCACATCGTCCACCGCGAGGGCATCTTGGACAACGTCCAGAAGGAGGTGACGGAGTTCCTCGGTTCGATCATGTCGAAGCGCCTCGCGCAGGACGTCGCCGAGCGCGCGCAGCGCCTCGTGCGCTTCACCGACGAACTCGAGTCCGTCTCCGACGAGGCCGCGGCGATCCTGCGCGCCGTGAAGCGCCTGCGGAAACAGAACCAGAAGATCTCCGACGTGTCGCGCGGGCTGCTCCTGTCCGTCCACGACCGCGTCGCCGCCTTCGCCGAGAAGGTGACGCCTTGGATCCGTTCGCCGCGTCCCGTCATCGACATCCGCGAAGTGCAGAACGAGTCGAAGAGCATCCACGAGTTCATCCGTGACTGCCGCAAGGCCCAGCTCGGGCGCATCGGTCCCGAGGACCCGGGCTCGTCGATCCGCGTGCTCGCGGAGCTCGACATCATCAACGCCTACGAGCGCGTCCGTTCGTATTACCTGAACATCGCGGAAACGGTCGCCGGCGGCAAGCGGTGAGGCGATGCGCTACCTACTACAGTTCCTGCTGATTCTGGCGGTCAGCTTCCTCGGCGAATTGATTCACCGCGTTGTTCCGCTTCCGATTCCGGCGAGCGTCTGGGGGATGGCGATTCTCTTGGCGTGTCTGCTGACCCGCGTCGTCAGGCCGGAACACGTCAGGGAGACGGGACACTTCCTCCTCGCCGTCATGCCCGTGATGTTCATTCCCGCCGGCGTCGGCCTCCTGGCGTCGTGGGGCGTCCTCCGTCCGTCGCTCCTGCCCGTCGCCGTCATTACGCTCGCGAGCCTCGCGACGGTGCTCGCGGTCACGGGACTCACGGCCCAGTACCTGATCGGACGGAAGGGACGCCGCCGCCATGGATGACTTCTTCCGCGAGTCGCTTTACGCCGGTGTCGTGCTGAGCTTGGTGACCTACGGACTCGGCCTCGTGCTGAAACGCAGGCTGAAGCTCGGCGTCTTCAATCCGCTCCTCGTCTCGATCGCTCTCACGATTGCCGTCCTTGCGTCCTGCGGCGTGAGCTACGAAGCTTACGCGTCGGGCGCGCGGTACCTGAGCTGGCTGCTCACGCCGGCGACGGTCTGCCTGGCGATTCCGCTCTACGAGAAGCGCGAGGCGCTCGTCCGCAACGCGCGCGCGATCCTGCTCGCCCTGACGGCCGGGGCGGTGACGAGCTGCCTCACCGTCCTCGCGCTGGCGGCGCTGCTGCGGCTCGACCACCGCCTGTACGTGACGCTCCTGCCGAAGTCGATCACGACGGCGATCGGGATGGGCATCGCGGAGGAGCTGGACGGACACGTCACGATTGCGGTCGCGGTCATCGTCGTCACCGGCGTCCTCGGCAACGTCCTCGGCGTCGCGCTCTGCCGCCTCTTCCGCATCACGCATCCCGTCGCGAAGGGACTCGCCTTCGGCGCCTCGTCCCATGCGATCGGCACGACGAAGGCGATGGAGCTCGGCGAGGTCGAGGGCGCGATGAGCGGACTCGCCATCGCCGCCTCCGGCGTCATCACCGTCATCATCGCACCGCTTTTCGCCAAGGTGATCTAACGTGAAGATCAAGAACCGCCTGCGAGCCCTTGCCTTGATAGAAGAGGAGAAGAAGAAATGAAAAGACATCTGATCGGAATCGGCGGCGTCGGCATGAGCGCGCTCGCGACGGCGCTTGTGAGGCTCGGGGACGAGGTGACCGGGGCGGACCGCACGCTCGGAACGAAGAACATCCGCTTCCTCGAGTCGCTCGGCATCCGCTGCTTCCCCGACGACGGCAGCGGCATTGATGCGGCGACGGACGAGGTGATCGTCTCGACGGCGATCGAGGACACGAATCCCGGCCTCGCGAAGGCGAAGGAACTCGGGATTCCCGTCACCCATCGCGCGAAGGCGCTGGCACGCACCCTGAAGGACTACGATCTCGTCGCGGTCGTCGGCACCTGCGGCAAGTCGACGGTGACCGCGATGCTCGGACATATTCTCGCCGAATGCGGCCTCGACCCGATGTGCGTGAACGGCGCGAACGTCCCCGGCTGGGAAGGGGCGGTCCGCTTCGGAAAGGGACGCTACGCCGTCGCCGAAGTCGACGAGAGCGACAAGTCGCTCGTCGCGTTCAAGCCCTACGCCGCGGTCGTCACCAACGCGTCCGCCGACCACTACTCCAAGGAGGAGATGGACCAGGTCTTCGATGCCTTCGTGAAGGACATGCCGGGTCCTCTCGTCGAAGGCCGCAAGACCTACGGCGAAGCCGAGGTCTCGGTCCCTGGCAAGCACAACCGCAACAACGCCTTCCTCGCGCTCCAGATGGCGCTGGCGCTCGGATGCGACGAGGCGAAGGCCCGCGCGGCGCTCCTGTCCTTCCGCGGCGTCGAACGCCGCCTTCAGCGGATCAATCCAAGCACCCAAGCCTCCCACCATCCCACCCTCGTCCCCGCCGTCTACGACGACTACGCGCATAATCCGGAGAAGCTGCACGCGATGTGGACGACGCTCGCCGAGGCGCATCCCGCCGGCATCTGCGTCGTGTGGCGTCCCCACGGCTACACGCCGCTCCGCAAGATGATGGACGCGCTTGCGGCGATGTTCAACGAGACGGTCCGTCCGTGCGACAAGCTCCTGCTCCTCCCCGTCTATGATGCGGGCGGAACGACGGACCGCTCGATCAACTCCGATGCGCTCGCGGCGAAGCTGCTGCCGGGCAAGTGTGATCTCGTCGCCGACCTCGATGAAGCGTTCGACTGGATCACGGCGCGCCGCGCGGACTACGCCTGCTTCGCCACTTGCGGCGCGCGCGATCCGGGCCTTCCGCTCCTCGCCCAGCGCATCGCCGGTCTCAGCTGACCCAGAGTCCGTGGAGATTGCAGTACTCGTAGACGTTCTTGACCTTTTCGTAGGGAACGAGCGCGAACGTGGCTTCGGGCTTGTTGCCGGGTCTGAGCGTGCGGCAGTGATGTCCGTTGGTCGTTTCGACGCTGATCCATTCGATGTGATGCGCGGCCGTCATCGGATGTTCGAGTGATCCGACCTTGACGGACACGGTCCGTCCGTCGGTCGTCGTTATCGGGACGTGTTTCTCCATCGCCCCGTCGGTTGTGCCCGGCACGAGCAGACGCATCTCGTGTCCGCAGCATTCGGTCTTGACGTCGGTGTCCTTGATGACCGCGATGATCTTCCCGCATGTCTCGCATTCATAGAACTTCATGGTCGTTCTCCTTTCGTCGGTTGATGATGTGAGTAGTATTGCAGAAATCGCGCAAAGGGTCGGTTGCCTCGGCAACCGACTAACCCATTACAAGTCAGCATCTCACGGATTACAAATCCCTAATTCTTCGCACAGGTAGGCCGTAGGAGGCGACCTTT